>JBCBQE010000075.1:0-13338 GCA_039820385.1 Cyanobacteria bacterium J06635_10 | reverse complement strand
CTTTAGTAGCATAAAAATGAATGATTAATAATCAGAATTACTACTAAAGTTTTTGTTGAAAAACGATCTCAACATAAATGGTTTTCCTTAATACTCTTGCTCTGCTGCTTTTTAAATATTAAAAAAATATAATATATATTCAAAAATAATTGTAAAGATGGTATTAAATTAGATTTATCAAATGTGGGAGTATCGCAAAATCACTTTTTTGAGCAAATCCCATTACTCGCACATTGTTATGAAAAGAAGATTATTTAGCTTTTTAGGAATTTTACTGGCATTTACCTTATTGATAGCTGGTTATCATAGTCTATTCTTATCAAGTGCCTCTACATCATCAGATATAGTTACCATCAAACTCAGCGGTTGGGGTGCTAGTTCAATTGAACAAAAACTATTAAAACAGTTGTTGCAAGATTTTGAGGTGAAGCATCCAGATATCAAAGTTAAATACGAGGTAATTAACGATCAATATATGGATGTAATCAAAACTCGCTTAGTGGGGGAAGCAGCACCGGATGTCTTTTATTTGAATGCTTTAGAAGCACCTTTCTTAATGAGTCAAAATGTTCTCGAACCTTTAGATAGCTATATAGATGCTGAATTTGATTTAGCCGACTTTGAAGAAACCTTATTAAACAGTTTTAAGTACAACAACCAAATTTATGGTTTTCCGAAAGATTACTCAACCCTTGCTCTGTTTTATAACAAACAAGCTTTAAGTGAAAAAGGTTTAACTAATCCTCCTACTACCTGGGAAGAATTACGTACTTACTCGCAGAAGTTAACAGAAGATAGTAATAAAGATGGCAGGATAGATAAATATGGTTTTGGAGAAATCCCAGAATTAGCGCGACAAGCTTATAAAATCAAAGCCTTTGGAGGAGAAATTGTCAGCCAAAATGGTTATGCAACTTTTGCTTCCCCAGAAGCTTTAAAAGGATTGCAATTAGCCGTCTCTCAATATAAACAAGAACGAACTTCCGCGCAAAAAACAGATGTAGGGACAAATTCCGGTAGCGAAATGTTCGCGACAGGTAAAGTCGCAATGGTAATTGAAGGTAACTGGGCAATTCCTTATTTAGAAGAAACTTTTCCTAACTTAGAATTTGGTACCGCAGAAGTACCGAGGATAAATAATAAAAAAGGCACAATGATATTTACGGTTGCTTACGTAATGAATAAAAAAGCAAAACACAAAGCCGAAGCTTGGGAATTAATTTCTTACCTTACAGGTAAAAAAGGTATGGAAAAATGGACTCAAAGTGGTTTTGCTTTACCAACAAGGAAGTCGGTAGCAGAAAAATTGGGTTACGAACAAGATAATGTGCGACTGCCATTTTTAGTAGGGGTTGATTATGCTACTCTTTGGCAAATAGGTAAGTACCCGACATCAATTGTAAATAACTTTGATAATCAATTTACCAGTGCCATGTTAGGACAACAACCGTTAAAACAAGCAATAAAAAAGGCGCAGTTAGCTGCAAATAAGCAAATTAAAGCGATGGAATATTAGAGCTACATTGATAAATTAGTATTTATTAAAACATAAAATTTATAGTGATACTAATGTCTAAACACAAAGATAAATGATGAATGCAAAGCTTAGGCAATCGCTAATTTAAAAACTATTGTTTTACCACGGTTTTTAGCATAGTTATAATTCTCTAGATATATTTAGGACTTACGCAACTGGCATATTTTCTTGTAGGGGCACGTGACGGGAACCCATTAAAAATTTTTTAGAAGAAAAAATTTTTAATGGGAACCCTGTGACACTTTGACTGATTTTTAACGTAATAATGAGGCTTGTGGTATCACGCACCATCCGAGTATTGTGACAATTGCGTAAGTCCTGATATTGACTAATACACCATGACCTTAAAATCACGAATATAGCACTGATGATATTGGGATTATAGCTATTAAAGAACTTTGAAAACTGAGGATTTTACCCCCGAATTAACGAGATTCCGGCGCGGCTGGATAACAATATTTTGTTCAATTCAGAATAATCGCTACATAGCAAAGCATCCAGATACTGACGCAATATTACGCGATAGGCAAATTCCTCATTAGGATACTATTTTGGATATGGCAGCAAAGCTATGGGAAAAAACTGAGTTTGGTTATCTCGGTATTGATGTTGTTTTAGATAAAGAAAAAAGTCCATTATTACTGGAAATCAATGCTCGTCGAGGACTTTCGATCCAAATTGCCAATCAACAAGGGCTGATTCCACGATTGGAAATAATCGACTCAAATGTAAGAAAACTTTCGTGGATTGAGGAGAAGATTGCTTTTGCAAGAGAGGAGTTTGCCATAAATAGCTAAAAAAATGTATTTTAAACACAGTTAATCTAAGAGTTTATACGGACGATAGATCAATTAATTAAATGGGTAATATAGCATATAGTATTATTTCTGGTTTCCGATGTTATCTGATATTGATTTGATTCGAGAGTTTGTTAAGCTTTCCATTCAGAAAAAGGAAGTTTTATTATCAAACTCAACATTACAGGGTGAAACAGTTTATAAAATCAATCAACTGACAGGAAAAAAAGAAGGAGTGATTGCTACTACCAAACTAGAACGTGCATTAAACCCATTTTTAGTAAAATATAATTCAACTCACTGGCAATTAATCACTCAGGTATTAGCTGAGTACAATTTTATTCTCATAGGAGATATAGATAATCGTGGTTTTTATCAATATGAGTACTGTCAGATTCCACAGGGTTATCAAATGCATTGTGAAAAAGCAGCTACCTTGTGGCGAAGTTGGTGGAAATATCGTCAGCGTATTCAGGGTAAAGTCATTCAACTAGAACTTCTCATCCGCATACGAAATACCTGGTATCCTATTAGGGATTTGAGCGTTAGCGATGGGCTTACCTATATCGAAACATTAGGAAGCGAAATTGAAGTTGGTTTAGAAGACATGGTGATTTGGTTAAGTAAAATAAAGGAAAAGAAGCAAGATGCTAATACTTGAAAGGGGACATTTTTAGCACTATTTTGGGCTATCTCTTTGAAAACATCAAGCTAAATCAAACAACTTCCCCATATTTACCAAATCAACATTCCCACCACTAATAATCACGCCAATTCTCGCACCTGGAAGCTTCACTACATCTTCGAGTAAAGCTGCTGCGGCTAAAACTCCTGTAGGTTCGACTACTATTTTCAACCTTTCCCAAATAAAGAACATAGTGCGGATTATTGCTTCCTCCGATACCGTCACCATATCATCAACGTAATTCAAGACTAAGGGAAAAGTTATCTTCCCCAAACTTGGTGTTCTCGCACCGTCAGCAATCGTATCTGGATTATTGACAAATTGCAGAGTTTGTGAGTGAAACGAACGGGTAGCATCATCCGCGCTTGCGGGTTCTACTCCGATGACGCGACAATTTGGTAACATTGCCTTGGTGCCTATGGCACAACCGGAAATTAATCCCCCACCACCACAGCAAACTAACAGTAAATCTAATTCACCAACTTCCTGAATTAGTTCTAAAGCTGTTGTTCCCTGTCCTGCGATGATGTGAGGATGGTCGAAAGGAGGGATAATTGTAAGATGGCGAGCACTTGCTAATTTCTGCGCTAATTCTTCCCTCGTAACTTGTTTTGGATTATATAAAATCACCTCAGCACCATAACCGCGAGTTGCGGTTTGTTTTACAAGAGGGGCGTTTTCGGGCATGACAATTGTGGTGGGAATATTGAGTAATTTTCCAGCGAGTGCAATTCCTTGAGCATGATTTCCCGAGGAAAAAGTAATCACGCCTTTGTTTTTCTGTTCTTTCGATAATTGTGAAAGTGCATTGTATGCGCCACGAAATTTAAAAGAACCCGTGCGCTGAAAGTTTTCGCACTTAAAAAATACTTTATTGTTAGTGAGTTGGTTGACTGTTGTAGAAGTTAAAACCGGAGTGCGATGGGCAATTCCATGAAGCCGTTTTGCTGCTACTTGGATATCACTGATTTCAACTAAATTATCTTGAGAAGTCATAAAAATTAGCAGTATCTGAAAACAGTTTTTGAGCGAAATAATATTTAAGTAAGCCCCTCTTTTTAAGCGGTAGCAATAAAATACAATTTGAATTGTTAAAGTGTTGTAGAGAGGCACCCTTGACCATTTTCACAGTACTTTATTAGGATGAAATTTACTGTAAAACACTATTATTCACATTTTTGAGGAAGTTGGCGATTGCCTCCGGCACCAGCGAAGCTGATCGCAAACAGAGTAAGTAAATAGATTATCTTTCACAATATTTATTTGGCCGCAAGCACAGCAGCGTCGAAAAACAAACTCGATAGTAAATGAAGATGGATGAGGAATCTTGATTAAATCAAGTACCTTGGCAACATGTATCCAGGATTTTCCTTTTGGACAAAAGCCTGTTGATTGATTGGTACTTTTTTGAAAAAATACTTCTCCGGCTGATAGTACAGATTTACCGCCAGCACAAGCAATATGTTCGGAGTGTCTGTCAAGGGCTCCCATGAGATTTTTTTTAGGAGAAAAAAATTATCTAGGGTACCCGTCAGCAATTCTTAAACTACCTTCACAATCGATTACAAAAGTGGCTGCAATCAATCCACAAGCGGCTGGTTGTTGTTCGCTCCCTTTAATCCAATTTTCAATATCATTAATGGATAAAATTTTATTTCCTGGCGGTAAATGTGCTGTATTCTGTCGAATTTCATCTGCACCGACATACTTATATAATTTTGGAAGATTTTTTACTTTAATTTCCTCATGCATTTATATATTGTGTTGTTATACCAATTGAGTAACATAAATAATCTAGGGACGTTGCATTGTCACGTCCCCAATCTCAAACACAGGATAAAAAATCTTGTTAATCTTTATTAACCTTTTCTCGTTCAACAGCTTCCATCAAAGAACGCACCTGCTTAGTTCCTTCGGAAGGTTCAAAAGTCAAAGGAAATTTACTTTTACCCATCATTCGCAAACCAAGAGGCGCAATACTCAGTAAACCTTTGATGTCTTTAAAATAATTACCAATAACTTGTAAACCAAATTGTCTTTCATCAATCCAACCACCTTCTTTCACCAACTCTACCAATACCTTACGATGACGAATCGAACGACTATCGCTTGCTTGTTTAGTTTCAAGAATAGACTGTTTAATTTTACTAATTTGGTCTAAAGGAGCCACATCCATTGGACAAACACTATTACAGTAATAACAACGAGTACAACCCCAAACTCCTTTAGTACCTTCGTTGTATTCTTCCAAACGACTTTGAGTTTCACCGTCACGCTTATCTTCCACCATCCGATAAGCTTTAGCTAGTGCGTGGGGACCAACAAAATCTGGATTAACTTCCAATGCATTGCATTCAGAATAACAAGCACCACACATTATACAATTACCAGTTTCCTCAAGCTGCTGTCTTTCTTCTGGTGTTTGTAAAAACTCTCGTTGGGGCACTTTTCTTGCAGCTGTACTGACATAAGGAGAAACAGCTTCTAAGTTATTCCAGAAACCACTCATATCAACAATCAAATCTTTTAGTACAGGCATATTACCCAATGGTGCGATCGTGATTTCAGGAATAGAATTCGCCAGTTCTTCCGGTGGTACTTCTGGTGTAAATCTAGCAATTTCGCTGCCAATATTTTCTTTACAAGCTAAAGCAGAACGTCCATTAATCCGTATCGCACAACTACCGCAAATTGTATTGCGGCAATTTTTGCGAAATGCTAAAGTACCATCTTGCTCCCATTTGATCCGATTAAGACAATCAAGGATTGTGTTACCCTCTTGTACGTCCAAAAGGTAAGTTTGTACCGTAGGAGATATTTGTTGATTTTGTCGAATAACTTTAAAATTAACTTGCATTTTACCCCGTGTCCTGACTTTCACTTTCTACGCTTGCTTATTAAAGGAAATAATTTTTAATATAGTAGTTTACTTCCTAGTAGGAGTTATACTGTTCCTTAATTTTAATCGCAGCGTAACACTGACTTATCATAAAAGATAATTTTGATTATAGTTGGTAAGGATAACTATAAAAATTTTCTTCTCGAACACCCAAGAGCTTAAACAGCGTTGCTATTAGGTTTCAACTCTGCCAAATATAGCAAGAAATATTATGAGACATAGCCGTTAATCTAAGTTTAGTCTCAAGACCTACTTAAAGAGGAGGTTTTTGCTCCTGGGCAGTCAAACAAGAGTATTATCAACAAATTTTTAATCGCATTTTCCAACATTTATAAAAATATACCAATCGGCGATCGCTGTTTTATTATTCTACAACCACACCAATCCATAATGTCCATAAGGGAAAAATCTTTATTTGACTTATGCTCCAATCAATTTCAAGCTTATATAGAAAGCTTGAACCAATTGATTAACATCTCTGATATAGCATTTGCTTGTCAGAAGATTTGTATATAATCGCAGGGATTACAGAGATTAATATGAGGTGAAAGTGGGATGTGTAACAACTAAACTAAAAACAGCAGCTCTATCCTTAGATGAATTTTTATAAAATTCTTGCACCAACAGCTACCCCCTTGAGGGTAGAACATTAGATAAAAGCATAACAGCAAAAATAATTAAAACTTAAACAATTATTTTGCTATTATTAGTTCATGTTAGTATTTAATATAAAATTACGAGGCAACAAAACTATAATAAATTGCGGTACAATCGCGGTAACTATAGCTTTGTTTTTTCGTAATATAGGGGCATAGAAATTTTTGTCTCTATTGGCAGTATAAGAGGGTTTATCCTTGTAAACCCTTAGCAGATACTATGCTGTCTTAAGCCATAGAGCAATGTTAGGGAAAATCCTACAACTCTTCGAGTCTAAAAGACTTTGGCTGAAAATAAAATTCCTGGTGATTTTTTGAGTCTGCGACTGATTTATAGTAGTAGACTTGTGTGGTTTGTAAAAGCCTTTTTACAGTTAATTAGCTTTATTTAAAGCCCTTGGAAGAAAAATTTTGATCTCTGATGGTAAATATAGGCGTTAGCTGTGTAAAGTCACCGAAATAAATTCCCGTTACGACTGTAATTTATGAGTAATATGTTGTGGGATACCATAAGCATTGTCTCCTGGAATTAGAACAGCAGGGATTGAGGCTCAGTTAAAGTCTAAAAAAGTTTGATGTACGGATGTCAAGGGTTCCCTGCCAAATTTTTTTCTCCTAAAAAAATTTGGCAGGGTGCCCGTCAAAAATCGCCTTTAGGCTAGGCATAAAACCGCATTATTTATCGCGAAAGCACAGATTAAGGAAAATTTGAGTGTAATGAGTGAAACAGCAACAGCGCCATTGACAGGAAAAACACTGCTTGCCAAAGTCAAAGAATTATCTAATTTACCAAGACGAGAAAGAGCAAAGCAGTGCGGTTATTTCACTACTACTAAGAACGGTCAAGTACGAGTTAACCTAACAGATTTTTACGACGCTTTGTTATCGGCTAGAGGAATTCCCTTGAGTCCGGAAACACCAAAAGATGGTCGAGGGCGCGAACCGACTTATAGAGTCAGCGTTCATCAAAACGGTCAAATTGTTATTGGTGCTACATATACCAAAGCAATGGGTTTAAAATCGGGCGACGAGTTTGAAATTAAGCTGGGATACAAACACATCCACTTAATTCAAGTTGACAGCGAAAGAAGAGAAAGCGATGAAGATGAAGAGCTAGAAGAAGAAGAACTAGAAGATGACGAAGAGTAATTTTCTTTGATGGTAGGGATAAACTAGAAGATAATTTTGTATCCTTGGTCCCTACAATCATAAAAAATAGTTGTTTTGGCAGATTTTTAAATTAATTTTGAAAAATCAAAATATGCCGAAACGACTATACTACTCTTAAATATTTTGTGTATTGTTTGAGTAAAATAAGGTAGAGCGATTCAAGAGCGAATCGTAAAGGAGTAGAAAGAGGAGTATTGATGCGATTAATGCTTCTCTTTCTTAAAAATCCGTATTTAAATACGGCTTTTCTATCTCTGAATCCAAAATAGCTTGAGAGCAATTAGTTCATTGTTTTTTTCGTTTGTTTCGATAGCTTTGTTTAAGCCGTTAACCAACAATTTTATCTCGTTCTGGGAAGACGCACCTTCTTTGATTGTGCTAATAGCTTTTTTTCTTACTTGGGTAGGATGTTGGCTACCCATAGCATTAATTTTGACAAAAGTGTTCCATTGGACACCAAATCAATCTTTGCAATCGGAACACAAAATTCCTTTACTCGTTTCTCTTTATCTATTAGCTCCTTTAATTTTACGAGTAACTTGTTGGCTTACCCATAAATCTTTTTCAAGTTACGGTTGGATCGGAAATTTTTCAATTTTATATTCATTCTCTTTAGGTTTGGGCTTGGGAGTGCTAAGTTTAGCTTTCGTATTCGGTTGTCATTTGTGTTTCGGTTTATGTAAGCTAAAAATATCGAATCTCAAATCTTTACCATCTACATTATTTTCTGTAATGTTGGTAGCGACCTTAGTCGGTGGCGTTGAAGAACTAGTGTTTCGAGGTTTTCTTTTCAGTCAACTACAACAAAATTACTCAGTTTGGACAGCTGCGGTTACTTCCAGCTTAATTTTTGCATTATTACACTTAGTTTGGGAACAAAGCGAAACAATTCCCCAGTTACCTGGACTATGTCTAATGGGAATGGTACTAGTATTAGCAAGGTTTGCCGATAATGGTAGCCTTGGTTTAGCCTGGGGACTGCATGCTGGTTGGGTATGGTCAATAGCAGCTATTGATACATTAAACTTAATTGATTATACAGGGAAAGCACCTGAGTGGATAACAGGTAAGAACAAAAAACCTTTAGCAGGTGTTGCCGGAATATTCTGCATGGGAATAACCACGGTAGCTTTATGCTTGCTTTTAAATAAGTTCAATCTTACCTAAATATATATAATTGATTCTGGTTTCTAGTTGCACGACACGAGTAATATCTTGGCATAGGGTTCGCCAAACTTCCCGACAACTCCCGCAAGTGCATGCAGTGTCGGTGCGGCTTTCATGTCGTAAAAAAAACTAGTTTTTGAGCCGCGCCTTACGGCGTGTGTTGTGGCGCGGTGCTCACCGGCAAAATCTGAGCCGCACCCGCGGTGAACGGTTTTCTATAGACATTTTGTCTAAAGCGCTTGCTATATTGTCTATATTTTATGTAGGGGAAGGTAATAGCCTTTAGCGCTTCAAAAGAATTGGCTTGAAGTTTGTACTTTCTTCATTCATTACATAAGAGTATAATTAGTAACTATATTATTCAGAGAATTGTGACAAAAATTTCAGGCACATTAGGCTGGAGTTGAGCATTTCTGCTCTACCCCAAACATGGGAAACTGCTCGTTTCAGTTTAGCTTCACGCGGTTACCCAATGTATCATTTATTTGTCATCAATAAACCTCTTATTGAAGATATATTAATTAGCCGAAGGGAACCAAACGTTTGAGGGCGCGACCTACAACGTCACCATAACGTAATTGTCCGCATAGAATTTGAGCCATGATTTGGCTACCAGTAGGACGTTTTACACCTACTTTGTAGCCAACACCAGGGAAACGGTAAAATGCACCTGCAAGCTTTTGCGCCCAAGCCATATCAGCGCCCCATTCTTCACTCATTACTTGAGTATATTGTTCCAGAGCATTGATGTCGCCGCCAAGGCTTTTATTGACAGCTTCAGCAGCTTTCATGCCGCTAAAAATAGAGGGACGAATCCCTTCTGCTGTCATGGGATCGACCACACAAGCTGCTTCTCCTGCCAATACTGCATTTTGGGTATGCAGTGTTTTGTTTCCATTCCAGATACACACCGGATGACTGTACTCCTTGCAAGCATTGACATCCACGCCAAACATCGAACTACAATCCTTAAAAATTTTCTTGAAATCTCCGGGTTCTCCACCAAGGAAAGTTGTAGCACCAATGGACAAACCATCGGCTTTAGGGAAACTCCAGATATAACCGTTTTTAATTGTGCCAAATTCAAACTGAATTTTAGATTTATCTTGCCCCTCGGAGGCTGGTGCTTCCAAAGCACCCGCTAAACGGCGCTTAGGTTCTTTAAAACCAAGCCATTTTGACATTACCCCAGTTGCACCATCAGCTGCAATCAGGTAGCGTCCAGAAAATGTACCATTTGCTGTATTTACTTCCCAATGGTCGCTTTTAAACTCAATAGATTTGACTTCAGTACTATCTTTGAGTTCCGCGCCAAGATACTGGGCTTGCTGCACTAAGAAATGGTCAAAAGCATCTCGCTGTACCATCCATATCGGCTCAACATTTTCTATCTTGGTTTCGACTGGATCTCCTTTTTTCCAACTAAACCGGATGGTGTTCACCTTCAGGGAAATGACAGGACTAAAATCGAAGTCAAACCATTTGGCTATCGCAGGTGATACTCCACCGCCACAGGGTTTATACCTTGGTAGAGATTCTCTTTCTACAACAAGTACCGAACGCCCTTCTTTTGCTAAATGATATGCAGCTGTTCCACCAGCAGGTCCTGCGCCGACGATGATGCAATCGTACATATGGCTAAACTTTTACTCCTTAATATACGGTATATATGACTTTCGTCTTATCAAATTAAACTGCTACCTATTTGATCGCTAAAGCCATCAAAATTGTACTTGCACTTACTGATAATTCGCTATATTTATCCGTAAATATAACTATTCAAAATATTTTTTAACTTATTCATTTTATTTTTTTGTTTAGCATTTTTATTTTTTACTATTTTTCTACGTGTTTTGAATTTTTATACATAGATATAATCACACAATTAGTGCGATCGCTTTTACAACAGCTAATAAATTATAATTAAATGCCTAGACGAATTAAAAATTTTTCGCTAAGTATTGGAGATATTTTATTAAGTTTGAGTAAAATTGAGTTTCATTCTCTTAGCCGGTTGTGGGTCTTACTCCCGTCACGCTTATTGATTACCGAGAAATTGTAGATCCCTTTGAGGGAGGAAACGAGCCCATTATGTTGTGTGTAACGAAGTATTGCTTCGCCTGGGTGAAACGCCCATACAAACCAACCTACCTTATAGGTAATCATAAGTAAGTGTAATTTTGTCGATAAAATGACCCGTTGTGACTCACCATAAAGTCGAATACGACAAATATTTAGATTCGATATCTAAAATAAAGAGCATCAGAGCTAGAAGTTAACTCATAACTCAAAACTTATAACTTCCAACTCTGCGCTCCATCAATTCACATCTTAAACAGTTGTGATTTCTTTTTCTTTGTCTCCAAGTAAATCGTCTATTTTACTGGTGTACTTATTTGTCAATTTTTGCACTTCATCTTGCAAATCTCGTGATTCATCTTCAGAAATTTCAGCGTTTTTTTCTTGTTTACGAATCGTATCTAAGGCATCTCGGCGAATATTGCGGATAGCAACACGCCCTTCTTCAGCGTACTTAGAAGCGAGTTTGACAAATTCTTTACGACGCTCGGCAGTCAAAGGCGGAATATTTAACCTAATAATAGAACCGTCGTTGTTGGGAGTTAAACCCACATCGGACATCGAAATCGCTTTTTCGATTGAACCCAAGCTGCTTTGATCGTAGGGCTGGATTGTTATGGTAGTAGCATCTGGCGTATTAATGTTGGCCAAAGATTTTAAAGCCGTATCCGTACCATAATATTCAACCATTATTTTATCTAGCAGACTCGCATTAGCACGACCAGTGCGAATCGTATTAAAAGAACGTTGAGTCGCCTCAATGGTCTTTTGCATTGTACTCTGGGCTTCAGCTAATTTCACAAGAACCTCCCACAAGGGTGCCTATGGATTCTCCCATGACTGCGCGGTGGATATTACCCCGCACATTCAAGTCAAAGACAAGAATTGGGATATTGTTTTCTTTACATAAGGCTATCGCAGTACTATCCATTACTCGCAATTCTTTAGTTAAAACGTGTCCGTATGTCAGCGATTTGTAACGCTTGGCTTCGGGATGGATATTTGGATCGGCATCATACACTCCGTCTACTTTCGTAGCTTTAAAAATCACTTCCGCATCGATTTCTGCTGCTCTTAATGCAGCAGTTGTATCGGTAGTAAAGAAGGGATTACCGGAACCCGCACCAAAAATAACCACCAGTCCTAATTCTAAATGACGGATGGCTTTACGACGTATATAGGGTTCCGCTACTTCTTGCATTGCGATCGCGGTTTGCAGGCGCGTCTGTACCCCTATTCGTTCGAGGGATTCTTGCAGCGTCATCGCGTTCATAACTGTAGCAATCATCCCGATATAATCGGCTGTAGCCCTATCCATACCCGCTGAGGCAGCTTTCATACCGCGAAATATATTTCCGCCTCCCACTACTATTGCAAGTTGAACCCCAGTGGCTACAACCTCTTTTATTTCTGAGGCTATAGAATTAACCACCTCGGGATCAATTCCATAGCCCATACTGCCCATTAAGGCTTCACCGCTCAGTTTAAGTAAAACCCGTCGGTAACCTGTTCCCATGAAGTTAAGCTTTATTCAAAATTTGTATTTGCCTCCAATTTAAGATATCAGTAGAACGACTATCTGTCTCTAGTTTCGCCATACCAAACTACTACCTAGAGCTTCTGTCTCGGTTACGCGAATTTTTTCTCCTTTTAATAAGGAGGCAACTGCATTCTTTAGATAAGCTGTTTCCTCTGTTCCAGGTTCTTGAGCATTCCTATCAATTTGACCTTTGTAGCGTACAATACCATCTTTATCTATTAAAAATGCCATTGGTGTTTTAGTGGCACCGAAACTACGAGTCACATCTTGAGTTGAGTCCCATAAGTAGGGAAAATTTAATTGGTAAAGTCTTGCAAAAGCTTTCATCTTTTCAAAGCTTTCATTCGGATCGTTTTGCGCTATGTTGCCATTAACTCCAATTAGTGTAAAGCCCTCTTTACCAAGTTCCGTTTGTATTTTTTTTAATTTATCTATATACAACTCTACGTAAGGGCAGCGGTTGCACATAGAAATTACGCCGACTGCATGGAATTTTTCTAAATAACGTCTTAGATGGTGTACTTGATCGTCAATTCCTGGCAGTTCAAAATCAGGTGCGTATTTTCCTATGGGAGTATCCATTGTTTCTAGTACACTCATATTATTGGTTGCTGGAAAGAACTGGAAACAGCAAAACACATTTTTCATGTGGGCGTGCCGCGTCCGGTTTCAAGCCACCCTTTGTGTAGATGCTTAACTGATATCCAATAATTTTATAGTTCACCGTTTACTGTCGTAAATTGTGAAACTACTGAATCTAGAGGGAATATCTTCTTGAATAATATCTAATAATATTTTTATTCTGTTT
>JBCBQE010000074.1:0-13383 GCA_039820385.1 Cyanobacteria bacterium J06635_10 | reverse complement strand
ATTGCAAAATGAAATACAGCGCTCAATGTTAGAGACATCAAACAATCAAGATATTCAGTTTAATGTCTCTAACATTGAGCGCTGTATTTCATTTTGCAATGATTTTGGTAAGGCAGATAAATCACCAACAAAATTAATTCTTACTCCTTCCCGATGCATTTCTTCTAATTCACGACGCAACATTTTTTCAAACAAAAGCATGAGAAAATCAACTTCTTCAGTCGGTCGTCGCCAATTTTCAGTAGAAAAAGCGTAAGCTGTTAATATCTTAATTCCCCAATCTTTGCAACATCGCAATAGCTCTTTCAGCGTTTTCGCTCCTTGCCGATGTCCAGCAATGCGTGGTAATTTCTGTCTGGTAGCCCATCTACCGTTACCATCCATGATTACGGCTACGTGGTTGGGTATATTTTGTAAGTTTAAATCTAGGGGTAGGTTTGAATTCATAGGATTTGAGATTGTAGGTTTTAAGTACGTTACTTGGCGCGGGTTCCTCGACGGGTACCCTAGATAATTTTTTTCTCCTAAAAAGATTATCTAGGGAGCCCTTGACAGTAAGGCAAGTGGCACCGCGTTAGAGCAACTGTCCCGTATTTTATACAGGACATTAAGCATTGAGTACGGGAAGTTTTGAATTTGGAATTCCCCTTTCCCCAAATAGTTCATTTAAATGCTCTTTCGTCAGAGCATTATTCCAAATCTTCAATTGATGTATTGCAGATGTGACAGTAAATAACAAGCGTGATTTGTTACTAAAATTCCAAGAATTCCATTTGAGTATCTGTATCATCCGGTTTAATGTTTTTATTAGACCATTGCGCGTATATTTTGGATGGCGAGTTTTAAGCAACCCTCCGATTATTTTGATTACAGAAATATAGGGATAAGCCCAAACGCTGAATCTCCATAATTTCCTTATGTGGTTGATTTCGTCAATAGTTCCTCTTACATACTGAGCCATCTATAGATGTATTTTTTGTAACAGCACCGACTCATTTAAGTATATACTCGGATAGGTAATTCAGTATCCATCACACCTACTAAAACCGATCAAAACATTTCTAAGTCAAGGGTTCCCAAAGCTTGGGCTTGAGGGGCACGAAACTGTAATAGTAAGTATGCAGGGAGGTTCGCTCTTTTGTGTAATTAGATTGCATTTGATCAGATCATTTACCGGTTGTTGAATTGGGAAATAGTTTGCATTTGAATTTGTTGTATCTGCGCACCTGATATCCGATCGAGTAAGTATTTCGATCATTTTTTCTTGAATAAAAGTATTTATATTGTCTTTGCGATTACTAGTTTAAGCCCCCTTTAGTGGTTTGTCAGTCGGGTAAAGTAGGGTAAAAAGTGCGATCGCTATTGTGGAATTTTTAGATTCGGGGATTTATCTCCTGTAGGATAAAAATTAATTATTAGACGCTTTGATTTTACACAGCCAAAACTTACGAAATCATCGTATTTTTATGAAAACCAAAAAAATCCGCATTTGTTAAATAAATTGCGATCGCCATATTTATATTGATGTTGGTATTAATTAAGTTTCCATCTTCATAATTTCTTTAAAAAAGTAATTGATACTCAGCCCTGGATTTTTCTAGATTATTCTACAAATGGGATACCACTAAAGGTAGTTAAAAAAGTCAGAGAAAAATTCAAGTTTACACAAACTTATCCCACAATACTGATTTCCAACTGTAGACTAAAATAAAGTTTGCTCCTTACACCCCACAATTAAACTACTTTGAGCGCTAAGCAATGGATGCTGAAGCAGTATTAGTATGGTTGGATACCGTAGTACCGATCTTAACTGGAGAACAGTTAAACGAATTAGAAAAAGTTATTCTTCAACAGGTTTGGCTGGGAAAAAAGTATTTGGAAATTGCCGATTTTTACGGCTGTACTGAGGGGCACGCTAAGGATGTAGGCTCTCGGTTGTGGAAGTTACTTTCTAAGGTAATGCGCCAGAAAATTACTAAAAGTAACTGTCGCAGGGTTTTAGAAAAGTGTTTTCGGAAAGCGGGTACCATATCGGGTTTATTTGATTACCAAGTGGCATCTCCTAACCCCACCCCTAAGCAGGGGAGGGGTGACGAAGTCGGGGTGGGGTTGACAGAAGATATCAACTTTATCGGTAGAAGCGGTGCAATTAATCATCTCGATCGTTTAGTAAATCTGGGTACCAAAGTTATTGTTATTCAAGGTGAAGGAGGTTTGGGAAAAACTACTCTTGCTCAACAATATCTCCATTCTCAAGGATTTGATTTGGTTTTGGAATTGTTGATGGCGAAGGAGACTCAAAATATTACTCCGGCGCAACGGGTGGTAGAAGAATGGTTAAAACAAGATTTGGCACAAGAGCCTGGATTGGATTTTGGGGTGACTTTAGGGCGATTCAAACGACAACTTAATACAAAGCGAATTGGAATTTTAATTGATAATTTGGAACCAGCCCTTGATGGAAAAGGGCGGTTTATTACACTTCATCGCAATTATGTTGATTTTATACGGGTTATTACAGACACAAGAGTTCAATGCACTACATTAATTACTAGTAGAGATAGACTTTGCGAACCCGAGTTAAATGTAACTCACTATCGGCTTCCCGGTTTGGATGAAGTCGCGTGGCGAAAGTATTTTAGTAACCGTGGAGTAGCGATTGATTTACCAACTTTACAAAAAATGCACCATGCTTATGGCGGTAATGCAAAAGCAATGGGAATTCTCTGCGGTTCAATTCAAGAAGATTTTGACGGAGATATTACTGCTTATTGGCAAGAAAATCATGCGGATCCTTTAGCGGTAACAGATTTAAAAAATTTAGCTGCAACTCAAATAAATCGCTTGCAAAGTCTCGATTCTCAAGCCTATAGTTTGCTGTGTCGTTTGGGATGTTATCGTTACCAAGATGTTCCGACTGTTCCAACTCAGGGGCTTTTGAGTTTATTATGGGATGTTGCACCAGAGCTTCATCGTCAAATAATCGCTTCTTTGAAAAATCGTTCTTTAGTAGAGTGTTGTAAGGGTGAATATTGGCTGCATCCGGTAATTAGAGCGGAAGCTATTTCTCGTTTACGTAACAGTGGCGATCGCAAAATAGCCAATCACAAAGCCGCAGAATTTTGGACTTCTAGCGTACAAACGATTCAAAATTTTCAAGATGCCCTACAAGCCTTAGAAGCCTATTATCATTATATTGAGATTAATCAATTTGAATTAGCCGGTAAGCTGATTATTAAAAGTAGAAATAATCAATGGGGACAATTTTTACCCCTTGGCAGTACTTTGTATCGTATGGGTTTAATTCAACCCGTTTTAGCTGCCATTATTCATATTATTAATCATATTGATGACGATACCAAAATCAGCGAATTATACAATATTTTAGGCGATTTATATTGGATCAGTGGCAAAATAGAATCGGCAATTGAATGTCAAGAGAGAACAATTAATTTAGCAAAACAAGAACTTGAAAATATAATTAATAAAAAAGATAATAAGCAGGCTTTTTATTATTTTAGAATGCTAGAAGTAGATTCACTATTAAGCATCGGTCTTTATAAAATTGATTTATGGGAATTAAAAGAATCCGCTCAATTATTCAAGCAGGTAATTTATCTTGCTCAAAATACAGCACATCACCCCTGGGCAGAAAAAGCTTCTGTATGCTTATCTTTAGTTAATTCTTATTTAAAACAATATCCATCATCTTATTTATTAGCAGATGACTGTTACAGTAACATTACTACAGAGCAAGCCATCGAAAAAACAGCACGATTTGCTTATTTTATTCAAATACTCGGTCAAACCTATGTAAATTTGTCAGATTTTAGCAAAGCTGAGGAAATGTTTTCTATGGCGTTAAGATTTGCTGAAGAAAGTCACTACACCCAAGTTAAAGCAAAAAGTCTGAATGGTTTAGCTGAGATATATCGGAAAAATCAAGAATTTGAATCGGCTTTGAAGAATCATTTAGAAGCCATTGAACTATTAGATAAAATTGGCGCTAAGTGTGATTTAGCTGAAGCGTATTTTCAGTTAGGTTTGACTTCTCTGAGTATGGGTGAAGAAGGTGAGAGTCGATTGAATGTTGAGAAAGCTGTTCAAATTTTTAATCAGATAAAAGCGCCGAAACAAGTTGAGAAAATCAGGAATCAGTTAACAGTGAACAGTGAACAGTGAACAGTTATCAAGGAAGAGTTACTTCTACGCAGCTTAGTCACACTAAAGATAAGCTCAGTCAATGTTTCGATAACCCGATAGTAGTCTTATATTTTTAAATCCAAAGGGAAATTTACCATGTAAAAATGCCATTGAATAATTCAATGGCATGAAAATTTAAGGAACTTGACAAATTTTTATTTATTGATAAGCAGGAGCTAATTTAAATAGTAAAAAATACGATTGGAACTAGCGATTAATTTAAACTTTTTCCACTGCTTTAGTTTTAGCAAACTTACGCTTGAGGGAAGCTGCGCCAATACTAGTGACAGCTAAAATTCCTAACATTGAAGTGGGTTCTGGTACAGCTCTAACATTACTAATATTGCTTGAAAATTCGATTGTGTAATTACCACCTTGTCTGTTACGACCAACCGTATTAACTCCTTTCACAGCCTCTTCAACGCTTAAACCAGCGCTAGAAATCGCTAAGATATAATCCCCAGCATCTAATCCGTTTCTACCTATAGATAAAAATGGATCTTTTAAGTCATTGGGATTGTTGCTATTACGAACAGCATCTTCTATATCTAATGAACCATCATCCTTAAAAAGACGAATATGTGGGTCTAACTCACTAATTTCGTTGTCAAATTCTAACCCGAATGCATTAACATCAATTATGGTTCTTTCTCCTCGATTAGGTCTCTCTAAAATAAATTTCCAATAATCAACTTCAGCAGTTCTATTATCGCTTTTCGTAATACTGCCACTAACTAAACTAACAGCTTGTGCTGGATCCGCAGCTATTCCTAAAACTGAGCTAGCAACACCAATACCTACAACACTTAACTTGTGAAATAAATTCATTTCCTCAATCTCCTTCATCCTTCAGTGAAACAAGCTGTTTTCTTATTTCCATGTTTCAAATTTAATGTTTCTGCTATTACAGCTTACTTATTATCATCTTGTTCTAATTGTTATATAAGGAAAACGGCGTTGCTGAATCAAAATATGAAGTTGGGATTTCACATTGTTTGAGACGTAGCACTGCTACGTCTCTACAAACATTTCGCGTGTAATACACATTGTTGATAAATATAATTCATTACTTAATTCAGCAACGCCAAAATAATCTTCATCTATGTCTTGAATTGCAACAGCAACTTTATCTTCTGCTGTTTTAGCATCGTGGCAATGTCCGTGAAGTAATTGAAGCTTGTCATAACTATCGTTACCACCTTTCGAGCGAGGGATTTTGTGGTAGATTTCCATCAAATCTTCGCGGTCGAAAAACAGTCCACAATGATTCTGTCTCAATATAGGTGGACTACGTAACCTTTCTATTTTCCCTTCAATTTCTTTTTTAGCATATCGTCACCGTTTGGCAAAAAAATGGTTTAAATCAAAGTATTCCATCCAAGTGAAAAGCGGTATATTTCAATTGAATAAGAATTCACCATGTTCCTTTCACTTCAAAGCATCTTCCTTCTTGAGGGGGGAGGTTTGGAGAGGGGTTACTTTAATCAAAAATCCAAAATCTAAAATTCAAAATCCAAAATCGTATATGACTGCTTCTCAAACACAAACTTTAACAATTCCCGTAATCGATGCTAATCAAGACAATATTAAAGCCTATGGATATTTATTAGGCGATGATGTCAGCAAACCAGGATTGGGAATACCTTTTTATCAAGGAAGAGTATTAGAAGGTGAAAATATAGACTTTACCTATCGCGGAAACGCAACTTTTAGAACCGCAAAAATAATGCCAGGATATCCTACAATAACCTGGTTAGAACGTCATATGTACATGACCCAAATGTTTATCGGATTGGGACAATCGCCATTTATTATGGTTCTCTCACCACCAAATCATCAAAATAACCAAGATTTACCAGATTTATCACAAGTACAAGCTCTACGTTTCCCTCCGGGGCATGGACTTTTATTACATCTGGGAACTTGGCACGATTTTCCCATCGCTTGCGATCGCCCTGTGGTTATCCTAACAGCAAATTCAGATGAAGTAGTTACTGCTCTAGCTCAAATGAAAGAGCCAGGAGAGATGAATCAAGGAGATGTTTATAAAATTTCTCTTCCCAAAAGATTGGGATATGAAATTCAATTAGACGTTTAATTTAAATCTTTTCTACCCGCAAACCAAAATAAGTTAATACCAGTTCATCAGTACCATTATTTACAATTTCATGAACTTCTCCCACTTCCACCGCAACACAACTACCCGGAAGCAAGGGATATTCCTGATTATCAATACGGATCAAACCCGAACCAGATTCCACAAAAAACACCTCACACATATCCTGATGCGCGTGTGCGGCAGCTAATTGCCCCGGAGCAAAACGCGCTTGAGAGAAATTAGTCAGGTGAGGTAAATCGCCAAATCGCAACATTACCTTCTTCTTAATTTCGGGATTATGGGAAACAGCTTCTTGGGGTAAATCGTTGAGAGAAGTAAATTTCATCAAATCAATTATCAACTAACAACAAACAATGAACATTATCATTTAACAAAGATTCCCTACATATGGGACAGACATATTTCTGCTTTTGAGCTATTTTTTGTCTGCGCTACCCTACCACAGTCTCGCCTATTAGCCAAGATAAGGGTATTGGGGTGGTTTTACTTTTAATAATTCATCCCAATATTTTATAGCATTCTGTCTGGTGGTTTCTATATCACGCGATTTGTGAACTCTGCCTATCTCCATTAGAAAATACGTAAGTTTAATAGCAGTAAATAAGTTAATCAATCCTACCGCTTTAAAATTTTGTAAAAATAAGTGAAACAGCAATTGTATTTTTTGTTTGTGACGGAAATGCATCCACCATTGCATTTGATGTATGGCGATAGTATTTTTGTAATTTAATGTAGCTTCTACTTCATGTAGCTTCAGTTTAATTTGATGATAAAACTGCATTTCGCTATCATGATTACCTGCTTCTTGGGCTAAAGCAGCATCATCAGCTAATTGATAAGCATTTTGAATTAATCTCGCCGCCCTTTCTGCTTGTTGTTGAGTATAACCAAGTTTCATATATATACTAGTTGCTGCTGATTCTAATTCTGCAAACTTTTCAGCATCATGTAACCAATATATTTGTGCTTGCAATTCCCCTAGTATTGTTGCTAAATTCTCTTTCATTTTAAGTCTAAGTTTTCCTCATATACGTTTATTCAGTATTTTAAATGTTAATAGGTTTGTTAAACTCATGGGCACCACAAACGACAAAAAAGCCCAGTTGACTCAACAACCAGGCTTCACACATTACAACACACTACACAATTGCAAGAGATTTTAATCAACTTTCTGACAAATTAACTTTAACTACCTTGTTCTTTTCTTCTTCGCTTTTAGGTAGTGTCAAATTCAAAATACCGTCCTTGTATTCTGCTTTTACTTCAGTATTTTTAACCCTTGCTTTGAGAGGAACTACGCGCTGATACTTACCGTAATAAAATTCAGTTCGAGTATCATCTTTATGTTCTGTTTTACGTTCTGCAATTACTTTAACAGTATCAGCGGTAACTTCAATTTCTACGTCTTTTGCTTCAATTCCAGGCAGTTCTAATCTCAAGTTAAGTGCATCTTCAGTTTCGGTTAATTCGGCTGCTGGAGTTCTAAATGCTGGTGCTTGGATATCTTCAAAAACTCTATTCAATTGGTTTTGTAATCTTTTATAAGCCCAAGGATTGTAACGTATCATAGCCATATTTGTTTAACTCCTAGATTTTTTTTGTTTAACTAAAACATATGGGTTTAATTCCCCACCGTCACACGGTGGACGAATTGAGTTGGGGTCTAAATCCCCATCTCAATTCCAACCTTCTTCCTTCTTCCTTCTTCCTTCTTCCTTCGTTTAATGTGATATTTAATTTATTGCTTTGATACCTATATTAGTCATGATTAAAAGTGGTGTAAATTCGGTTTTTATCACCTAACTAATCATGAATACCGACCAATTAAATAGGGTTAATTATCATGTTCGGTAAACTGCAAAAATATTGGTACGGTTAACTCTATTAATAATATTTTTGTTATGAATAATATCTGCTATTTTTAATCTTTTTTTGAGGTGGTGGTTCTTGAATAGATTCGTTAACGGTACTGAGAGATGATTCTGAGTTATCAACAGAACTACTAGTGGGTATATCTGTTTTACTCATCCCAATTTGTAATAAATTCCATAAATTTTCGCGGCGACTCTCCATGTAGGGTTTTCGTAGAAAGTACCCAGCAGTATCATCTCATGCCACACTCGACCTTAGCGTACCAAATACCTCGGGAACTGCATCTATTTCTGTCCTCACCATTTCTGGTTTGACTTGAATTTTTGTGCTTTATAATACTTGTAAATATGGCGAGTATTCCTAGGAAAGATGTTTATCCTCCGCTACTTCATGCTAAATGGCATGGTTGGACTGTAACTGATTTCATATTTCCCCTACAACCTCTATTGCTTGAAAAGCAGAGTCAGAGAAGATTCCAGAAAATTGTGTGTACTTGTTCAAATGAACTGCTAGTAAGGTTTACGGGAAAACTTTTCGGTCTACTGATTTTATTTTCTGGAAGTTCCTAACTAAGATTACTTACTTATTGTTTGTATCAAATTTTAATGCATTTTTATGTATCTAATAATAAGATTAGTAATAATTTTGATTGATTTTACTTGGAACCTCAAAAATATGGCACGAGAACTTTTAGAACTGAATACGGAAGATGGAGGGACTATTTTAGTTGCGTTAGAAGTACCAGAGACATCGGTTGGTCGAGTGTCTAAACCTGGAGAAATACCTATCAAAAAGCTAGATATAGAGTATAGTGTAATACAAGATTTAATCCTTAGAGCCTGTCGCCCCCTTACAAAAGCATTTAAACAATTACATCAAGAGACGCAAGCAGCAGATGCAGAGGTAGAATTTGCTGTAAATTTTACTAATAAAGGTTCAGTTTATTTAGTAGAAGCATCGGGACAAGCATCTTTGAAAGTAAAAGTAACTTGGAAGTTGAGTCAATAATAAAAAAATTTGCAAATTTCATTATAAATTTTCATGTCTTGGGATTTAGTTAAAGAATGTACTGTTGCAATTACTTCCGCAGACGGTAAAGTTTGGGGTACAGGCTTTTTTATTTCATCCGAAGGACATTTGCTTACCTGCGCTCATGTAGTAGAGGATGCTGGTGGATGTGAAAAAATCTGTATTAATGGACAAGCAGTGAGCTTGGTTTATCTGGGTAATAGTAATCAAGATGACTTTGCTATTTTGCAATTATCCACTTATAAGGGTGATTGCGTGCCTTTGTCTGTTGATTTTCAATCGATGAATCGATTTTTGTCCATTGGTTTTGGTCGTGCTGACTTTCCTGCTGGTGGTTCAATTGACGGTACGATCACTGATATCAATCCACAAGCTGATTTTGGTAATTTGCCGATGCTGCGGTTGCGAATTAAAGCCAACTCTCAACAAGTGTTAGGTGGTTATAGTGGTTCGCCAGTATTCGATACAGAAATTCAAAAAGTTGTTGGTATTATAGCCGCTTACGACAATACAGAAGGTGCATTAGCTGTACCAATATCAACCGTGCAAGGTAAATGGGCAAATTTGGTGAAATTTGTAAATTTACATCCATTTGTGCCACCAATTGAACCAAGTAAATGTACTAGAGTTTTCATCAGCTATCGCAGCCAAGATCCAGATTTAAGTATTGCCCAATACTTCTACGAAAACTTGAAAGCTATTGGACATGAAGTGTTCATGGCAGGGGAAAGTATTCGATTGGGAGAGAAATGGACACACCGCATCGATAAAGAATTAGAACAATGTGATTATTTCTTGCTACTGTTATCTCCGAAATCGGCAACCAGTGAAATGGTAACAGAGGAAGTGCGACGAGCCAAGCAATTAGCAGATTTACGTCCCCAAAAGAAACCAGTTATTCTACCAATTCGTGTTAACTTTCCCATTGATTCACCGCTTAATTATGACTTGCGGGGTTATTTAAATCAAATTCAGCAGCGAGAGTGGAAATCACCTGCTGATTCTCAAAAAATTCTGCAAGAAATTTTAAGTTTATTCGTAACGGAAGACAATAATAGTTGTGACGGAACAGATGAAACACAAGATTCATCTGTAATACCTACTCTTCAACCATCTACTGTTCCTTCAAAAGAATCCTTTGCTCCTCCTCTACCTATTGCAGAACCAGAACTACCAGAGGGACAAGTAGATTTAGCTTCTAAATTTTATGTAGAACGTCCTACCATTGAAGAACGCTGCTATAAAGCAATAGTTAAACCAGGTTCTTTAATCCGCATAAAAGCTCCCCGACAAATGGGGAAAACTTCTTTAATGGCAAGAATTCTACATGAAGCTTCACGAGCAAATTTTCTAAAAGTATCTTTAACATTTCAGCTAGCAGATAGCAAAATATTTAAAGATTTAGATAAATTCTTACAGTGGTTTTGTGTCAGTATCGGCAGAAGATTAAAGTTATCTAATAAATTAAAAGATTACTGGGATGATGATTTTTCTGGCAGTAAAGATAACTGTACAGCATATTTCGAGGAATATATTTTAACAGAAATTAATCAACCTTTAGTTTTGGGATTAGATGAAGTAGATTGTGTGTTTCAGTATCCCGAAATTGCATCTGACGGGTACCCATGAGAATTTTTTTCTCTTAAAAAAATTCTCATGGGAGCCCTTGACTTTTTTGGACTCTTACGCGCTTGGCATGAACTAGCAAAAACGACAGATATTTGGAAGCATTTACGACTGGTAGTTGTGCATTCTACAGAAGTTTATATTCCCATGAATATGAATCAGTCGCCTTTTAATGTCGGGCTACCAATAGAGTTATCTGAATTTAGTTATGAGCAAATACTTGATTTAGCAAAAAGACATGGATTGAATTGGAATTCTAGCCAGATAAATCAGCTCATAGACATGGTAGGAGGGCATCCCTATTTAGTAAGAGTCGCGCTTTATCGTATTGCTTCCAATGACATTACCTTTGATGATTTTTTAAATACTGCTCATACTGAATCTAGCCTTTACTGCGATCATCTACGTCGGCATTTATGGAACTTAGAACAACATCAAGATTTAGCTACTGCAATGAATAAAGTAGTTAGTAATACTAAGGCAGTTAAATTAAATTCAATACAATGCTTTAAGTTACTCAGTATGGGATTAGTACAAGTACAAGGTAATGATGTTACTCCACGCTGTAATTTATATCGACGTTATTTTAGCGATCGCTTAAAAACTTAAAAAACTTAACTGATGAGTACAGAACAAAGTTCAAGCTACGAATATCAGGTAGGGGGAAGTTTACCAGTTGATGCTCCGAGTTATGTCAAGCGTCAAGCTGATGAAGATTTATATCAAGCATTAAAAGCTGGTGAGTTTTGTTATGCATTGAATTCGCGGCAGATGGGTAAGTCTAGTTTGCGAGTACAAGTTATGAAACGTTTGCGCTCAGAAGGTTTTGCTTGTGCCGCACTAGACTTGACACAAATCGGTAGTCAACAAGTTACTTCCCGACAGTGGTATGGTGGCATAATTAAAACTTTAGCAAGAAATTTTCAGCTTTCAAAAAAATTTAATGTCAACCAATGGTTACGTGAACAAGTTGACATATCTGATGTCCAACGTTTAACTGAATTTATTGAAGATATATTACTTGCTGAATTTTCTCAACCTATAGTTATTTTTGTTGATGAAATAGACAGCATTCTTAGTCTAGATTTTCCCACTGACGATTTTTTCGCTTTTATCCGATACTGTTATAACCAACGTGCTGACAACCCAAATTATAACCGTTTAACATTTGTACTTTTAGGAGTTGCCACACCATCCGATTTAATTCAAAACAAAAAGCGTACACCTTTTAATATAGGTAAAGCTATTGCATTACGAGGCTTTCAAGACTATGAAATTAAACCTTTAACAAATGGATTAAAAGATAAATTAGATAATCCTCAAGCTGTTTTAAAAGAAATATTGGATTGGACTGGAGGACAGCCATTTCTGACTCAAAAGCTTTGTAATATTATTCGAGAAAATAAAGAGTTTAATTCTGTAGAAGAAATAGTGCGAACGCAAATTATTGAAAACTGGGAATCTCAAGATGAACCAGAGCATTTACGAACAATACGCGATCGCATTTTTAGAAAAGAACAACTTGCAGGAAAAGTATTAGGACTTTATCAACAAATTTTACAGCAGGGAAAAGTTGCTTCCGATGATAGTCGAGAACAAATGGAATTACGTCTATCAGGATTGGTAGTTGAGCAGCACGATAAATTAAAAGTTTATAACAAAATTTATCAGTCTGTTTTTAATCAAAGTTGGGTTGATAAAGAGTTAGCTAATTTGCGTCCATATGCTGAAGCAATCACAGCTTGGTTAAAATCTGAACGTCAGGACGAATCGCGTTTATTAAGAGGCAAAGCACTAAAAGATGCTCGTTTATGGGCAGCAAATAAAAGTTTGAGTAATGAAGATACTGATTTTTTAAGTGCTAGTCAAGACCTGGAAAATCGGGAATTACAAGATGCTTTAAAGTCACACACATTTAGATTTAAAAAGGGAAAAGCTTCTGATATTTTAGGCTTGATTGCTCTTTGCGATCGGTATCCAGAAGAGGCAATCGATTACTTTTTTAATGAGGATATTACACAATGGTTGCGAGGACAAGGGAGGACAGATTTAGCAAATATATCACGTAAGATTATAAGTGATTACCAGCAAGAAAAAAATAAAGGATTAGAAATTTTTGTACGGGAGCTTTGTAAAAGTGAACGTATCAAAGCATATCCGAAAATTGTTGTACAGCCGCAAGAGCTAGATCTAGGTGAAATCCCAAGAGGATATCAAAAAAGTTTTGAATTTAAAATTACAAATAAAGGACGTGGGTTTGCGTGGGGTGATATCAAAATTGAACGTTCTCTACCTGGTATTATTGTACCTAAAACATTTGATTCTTCTAACGAAAAATTATTTATTCAGTTAGATACTCTTCAAGTTAAAGCATTATCTTACTATGGTTATATTATCATTAAATTAGAAGGTATTAGCATACCTTATGAAATTCCTTTACGATATATAGTTAGAGAAATAAAAATCCGTATAAACCCAAAAGAACTAAATCTGGGAGATATTTCATATAGTACAAATGAGATTAAAGCTTCACT
>JBCBQE010000073.1:0-13396 GCA_039820385.1 Cyanobacteria bacterium J06635_10 | reverse complement strand
ATTGATGCCCAGCAAAGTACCTAACAAAATAGCTAAGCCTCCAGCCATCAAAATTAAAGGTGTCCATCTACCCATTTGTATTTTATCTCCTAATAAACCTAGTGGTATCTTTTTTTACTTTTTGATATTCCAATTTTCCTTACCTCTAAATTAACCTAAGGGCCAAAGTAAATAATTTTTAAGTTAGGAAAATGGAAGGTGTCGCAACGAATGTATTTGAACGATACAGCGATTGGATCTGTAACAAGAGCAAAATTACTAACAGTTAATTTTAATTACTTTATTCACTGCCGTTATAAAGGTCAATGCCATTTTGCAAACTGACAAAATTTTAGCTTTAGCGTGTCGAACTGTAACGTCGACCTTTGCATACACAATATTGTCCTAGATTGAGCTAAAAGAGCAGGCATCTGACGTTACCAAACTAGCTTTTTATTGTTGTATATTGACACATTGACGATTTACAAGTTGCTCTACTCTATACTATTATGACCGCAAATTCCTCACATCAACTTTGGATATATGACACTACGCTGCGAGATGGTACTCAGCGTGAAGGCTTGTCGGTTTCCCTAGAAGATAAATTACGCATCGCCAGGAAACTAGATGAGTTGGGAATTCCTTTCATTGAAGGTGGTTGGCCAGGGGCTAACCCTAAAGACGTACAGCTTTTTTGGAAGTTGCAAGAACAACCACTCAAACAAGCGCAAATTGTTCCCTTTTGCTCGACTCGACGGCCAAACAAATCCGCAAGTTCCGAACAAATGTTGCAAGCTATTCTTGCTGCGGGTACTTTATGGGTAACTATTTTTGGCAAGTCTTGGGATTTACATGTCACCGAAGGTCTGAAAACCACTTTAGCCGAAAATTTAGAAATGATTCGCGATACCATTGAGTATCTTCGCTCTCAAGGTCGTCGTGTTATATACGATGCCGAACACTGGTTTGATGGTTATAAGCAAAACCCCGATTATGCTCTACAGACTATAAAGACAGCCATTGATGCCGGTGCTGAATGGTTGGTTTTATGCGACACCAATGGTGGGACTCTACCCCACGAAGTTTCACAAATCGTTACCGATGTACAAATAAGTTGTCCTCAAAATATTCAACTGGGAATTCACACTCATAACGATTCGGATACGGCGATCGCCAATGCTTTAGCTGGGGTAATGGCAGGTGTCAAGATGATACAAGGTACAATTAATGGTTATGGCGAACGCTGTGGTAATGCCAATCTTTGTTCTTTGATTCCCAATTTACAGTTAAAGTTAGGTTATGAGTGCATTGCAGATAACCAGCTATCAAACCTTACACAAACCAGTCGGTTTGTAAGTGAAGTAGTTAATCTCGCCCCTGACGAACATGCCCCTTTTGTAGGGCGTTCGGCTTTTGCCCACAAAGGAGGTATTCATGTATCGGCAGTGCAAAAAAATCCCCTTACCTACGAACATATCGAACCAGAGAAAGTCGGAAATTGTCGCCGCATAGTAATTTCCGAACAAGCGGGAATCAGCAATGTTATGGCTAAAGCTCGTGGATTTGGTATTGAACTTGATAAAAGTCATCCAGCCACCCGGGAAATATTACAACGCCTCAAAAAATTGGAAAGTGAAGGATATCAATTTGAAGCAGCAGAAGCTAGTTTTGAATTATTAGTGCGGGAAGCTTTACAAACTCGTACCTCATTTTTTCAAGTTAAAGGCTTTCAAATCCACTGCGATTTAGGAAAAGGTTTAGAAACTACTAAAGCCCTAGCAACTGTGAAGGTGTCTGTTAAGGATGAAGATATTTGGGAAGCAGCCGAAGGAAATGGACCAGTTGCAGCGTTGGATGCCGCTTTACGCAAGGCTTTGGTCAAATTCTATCCGCAGATTAAGACATTTGAACTAACAGATTACAAAGTCCGAATTCTCAACGGAGATAGCGGAACTTCAGCCACAACCCGCACAATGGTAGAACTAGGAAACGGAAGGGAGCGTTGGACAACTATAGGAGTTTCTAACAATATATTAGAAGCTTCTTATCAAGCAGTGGTAGAAGGATTAGAATATGGTTTACTCTTACACTCGCAATTGAATTCAGGAGTAGTTCGTAACTGGTAATGGTATTGGGTATAAGAGATGGGGGGATGGGGAGCAAGGGGAGCAGGGGGAGAAATTTAAACTACTAACTCCTAACTCTTAACTCCTAACATGGTACTGTCATGGTACTGCTATTAGAATGGTGCGTTACGGCCGCCTCAAAAATTTAACCTCAAATAATACATACTAGGGCCGTAACAGCACCCTACAAGCTCACTGTTCACTGTTTAAATTATTTAAGCCTACATTGCCAATCCCAGACAAAAAATTAACAACACTCTCACACCTATTTCACGATTGGCCGTCGCAGGCTTTAAAACTGATTCCTGACTCAAAGAGGGGTATTCATATATGCTCGATCGCAATATGAGGAGTTAAGCGAAACTTTCCCACGCTTGTGCTACTACTTGACTCAACCACCGACGTTGCTGTTTATCAAGTAAAGCATCTTCGGCTAAAACTTGCGAAGTTAATTCTTCTAATGATTGCCCTTTGGCGCGAACTAATTTTATTACCCCCGCGATCGCCACTGCAACCAGTTCCTCATCAACCGGCTGTTGCCTCATTGCAAAAATTTCTTGGGGGTTGTCTGGGATGGGATAATTCATGGCGTGTGTGAATAATTAAAGGAACAAAAAACTTGCGAACTCTTAAACTTTCTTTACAGAATATTTATTCAACTGATAGGGCGGAGTTTACCGTGATTTACGACTTTCTTAAATCTGTCTTAATGAGTAGATTTTTGGGAGATTGCCACCAAAAATGAAAGAAATTCTTTATTTAGAAATCCCAACGACTGATACTGCAACAGTCAGACAATGGCTGCAATCTGAATTTGAGCCGGGAACTTGTGACAAAATATTAACGTCTGATGGCATTCGCTTGAAGTCGTCTGATACTACATCTGTTGTTTCAGATATTACGGAAAAGTTACCAAACGACTTATCCGTATTCCTGTGGAATGTGCAAAGAACCACGTATTTAAAGGTGTTTCGCTGGGGCGTTCGGTTTCCTCAAGAGAAACAAATATTACAAAAACTGACTAATTCGATCCGCGATCGCTTTCCCCACGATCATCCGGAGCCACCGGCAATTGATTTGTCGGAGCAATCAATTTTTGAAGCCTTAGCTGCTGATTATCCTCTTACCGTTAAGTATTTTCAGAAAATGCCTAATGGAGAATACGATTTAAAGCGTGCTTACTGGTGGGAACAACGTTGGCGTGAAGGTGTAAGAAATCCCCAGGAGCCACGAAAGGTTTTGTTTTCACACTCGGGAGTTGTGGGTGATGGGGAGAAAACAGAATTCTCCTCCTCTTCTACCTATGACCTAATTTACATTGGTGGTGCATTGGGAGTCATCCATGCAGCGGTAATGGCACAATTAGGTTACAAAGTACTTTTAGTGGAACGTTTACCTTTTGGAAAGATGAATCGGGAGTGGAATATTTCCCGTTCGGAAATTCAAAGTTTGATCGATTTGGGCTTGCTGACTTCTGATGAAGTGGAATCAATTATTGCCCGAGAGTATAAAGACGGATTTAATAAATTTTTTGATGCTTACATTCCCGATAAACTTAAAGCGCCGATTCTACACACGCCAAAAGTTCTAAACATAGCTTTAGATTCAGAGAAATTACTGAGAATGTGTGGTGAAAAACTGCGAGCAGCAGGTGGTGAAATTTGGGATGAAACAGAGTTTATCAAAGCAGATGTTTATCCATCTCAAATTGTTCTTACTCTCAAGAATTTACCATTACAAACCGAAAAGCAAGTTAGTGGAAGATTGCTAGTAGATGCCATGGGAACGGCATCACCGATTGCCTGGCAACTGAACCCCAAACGTGCTTTTGATAGCGTATGTCCAACTGTCGGGGCAGTTGTAGAAAGCGGTTTTGAGCCTCAAGTGTGGGATTCTCAGTACGGTGATGTTCTTAACAGTCATGGTGATATTTCCCGGGGAAGACAGTTGATTTGGGAATTATTTCCTGGAGAAAACGAAGAACTGACAATTTATTTATTTCATTATCACCAAGTAAACCCAGACAATCCCGGTTCCATACTGGAGATGTATGAAGACTTTTTCACCATTTTGCCAGAGTATCGGCGCTGCGATATGGACAAACTAGTGTGGAAAAAGCCCACGTTCGGATATATACCCGGACATTTCAGCCTTGGAAGTGGCGATCGCACTGTTGCCTCTAATCGTGTTATAACCGTTGGCGATGCAGCATCGCTTCAATCTCCCCTTGTGTTTACTGGTTTTGGTTCCTTAGTACGCAACCTCAGCAGATTAACGGAACTGTTAGATACAGCTCTCAAGCATGACTTACTTTCTGCAAAGCATTTAAACCAAATTCGTGCTTTCCAAAACAACATTGCCGTAACGTGGATGTTTTCCAAAGGCATGATGGTTCCCACGGGTAAATTTATACCGCCAGAACGCATCAATGCCATGTTGAATAACTTCTTCGGGTTATTGGCAGATGAACATCCGCAAGTTGCGGAAAACTTTATCAAAGACAGATTCGATTTATCAACCTTTAACGGATTAGCATTGAAAGCAGCGAATAAAAATCCCGCATTGTTACTGTGGATTTGGGAACTTGCGGGGGCAAAAGATTTACTGAGATGGGTTGGGAGCTATATCGACTTTACTCGTCACAGTTTAGTTAGTGCTGCATTGGGTAAATGGTTGTTCCGATTTATCCGTCAGATGCAGCCAAAGTTAGAACCTCGGTTTCCTGGGTTGTGGTTGCGACTTTTGGCGATTAATTATGCATTGAGTGCGGGTAAGCCACTTTCTCAAAATCGAAATTATCAATTGAAACTAGAAAATCAGTTAGGAGTTAATTTGTTAGATAATTAAAACCTGTGTAGAGACGCGAAACCCTTGCGTCTCTACAAACGTTTCGGTTTTTGAATCAATTGCTTTAATACATCAAATCAGCAACGCTAGAATCTTAATTACTTGTGTAAATATAGGGAATTTCAGTTGGGTGCAATACCCCCAGAAAATTAGTAGAATTCGGACGGGCAGGAACAGTTGTATCACAAGAATCTATTCTATTCAACTGAAAACCGGTATATTAATGATTATCTAATCGACCATTATCAACACCAATTTTGGTTAGTTGTATTTTAACTAATATCTAATTTATACCTTTATAGCTATAAAAACCTTACGTGACAAAATTTAACGATTCACATTTTAAAATATATGGCAGTCAACGAGGAGTTGATGCTCTTATTAAAGCTTTAAACGATGAAGATTCCCATGTTCGTAGAAAAGCCGCAAATGAATTAGGAAAAATCGGCAATGAAGCAGCAGTTGATGCTCTTATTAAAGCTTTAAATGATAAAGATAACCATGTTCGTACTCAAGCCGCAGAAGCATTAGTAAAAATCGGCAGTGAAGGAGTAGTTGATGCTCTTATTAAAGCTTTAAATGATGAAGGTTTCCGTGTTCGTAGGAGTGCCGTAGAAACATTAGTAAAAATCGACAGTCAACGAGCAGTTTTTCCTCTTATTAATGCTTTAAACGATGAAGATACCGATGTTCGTAGGAGAGCAGCAAATGAATTAGGAAAAATCGGCAATGAAGCAGCAGTTGATCCTCTTATTAATGCTTTAAATGATCGAGAATTATATGTTCGTTACAGTGCCGCAGAAGCATTAGTAAAAATCGGCAATGAAGCAGCAGTTGATCCTCTTATTAAAGCTTTAAACGATCAAGATGAGGATGTTCGTAGCAGTACCGCAGAAGCATTAGGAAAAATCGGCAGTGAAACAGCAGTTGATGCTCTTATTAATGCTTTAAACGATCAAGATTCCCATGTTCGTAGGAGAGCCGCAGAGGTATTAGGAGAAATCGGCAGTGAAACAGCAGTTGATGCTCTTATTAAAGCTTTAAACGATCAAGATGAGGATGTTCGTAGCAATGCCGTAGAAGCATTAGGAGAAATCGGCAGTCAACGAGGAGTTGATGCTGTTATTAATGCTTTAAAAGATGAAAATTGCGATGTTCTTAGCAGTAACGCAGATGCATTAGGAAAAATCGGTAGTCAACGAGGAGTTGATACTCTTATTAATGCTTTAGGGCATCAATGCTCTGAAGTTCGTTGGATAGCCGCAGAAGCATTAGGAGAAATCGGCAGTGAAACAGCAGTTGATGCTGTTATTAATGCTTTAGACGATGAACATCCCGATGTTAGTAGCAGTGCCGCAGGAGCATTAGTAAAAATCGGCAGTGAAACAGCAGTTGATGCTCTTATTAATGCTTTAAACGATGAATATTACTATCTTCGTAGAAGTGCCGCAGAAGTATTAGGAAAAATCGGCAGTGAAACAGCAGTTGATGCTCTTATTAATGCTTTAAACGATGAAGATGACGAAGTTCGTAGCAGTGCCGCAGAAGCATTAGGAAAAATCGGCAATGAAGCAGCAGTTGATGCTCTTATTAATGCTTTAAACGATGAAGATTCTGATGTTCGTAGCAGTGCCGCAGATGCATTAGGAGAAATTGCAGGCTCGGATAAAATCCCTCAACTGTCGGAGTTACTTCAGAATGGCATAGATGAAGCAAAAGATATAATATTAAAAATTCAAGAGCGGTGTAAGTTTTATAATCACTAAATTTTCTATTTCCCCCCAATAAAAGACAATAAAAATTCAGATAATTCCACTTGATCAAATATTACAATTCAGGGAAATATCGGCAAATTAAATACAGGAGATGTCAACATCGGAGGAAATCAAATAGGTAATCAAAACGGTTTGGGATTGCAACATATATAAACCTCACCCCGCTCTGTGAGCACCCCTCTCCTTATCAAGGAGAGGCGAAGGGGAGCCACTGCTCGGCTAGGGTTCCCCGACTTGAAGCAAGTGGCGTGGTGAGGTTGAGCCTGCATTGCAGCCAACTGAAAAACGCTATATTATGAGTAACTTGTTGGACTTGATATAAATCTTAATTATAAAATAGATTAACAAAACCGAGACGTAGCATTGCTACGTCTCTACACTCCTAACTACTAACTCCTAACTCCTAACTTTTATCTTCATCTTTTTTCTGATTAAACTTTGGTAATTCCACAGATGCAAAAGATTTTCGCCCTTTGGATGGACGTTTGGGATAAATTAAGGGCGAAGGAGAATTACTATGAGAATCTGTTTCGCTGAGTGTTTCAAAAGATGAATCATTTTCCGTTACATCAAAAGCTGGAAAATGCGAAACTTCTTCCCAATAATCTTCTAGTTCATAAGTATTATTTTCATTCACAGATGAGCTAAAAGTTGTCATCTGCTCATCCTCATAGTCGGAACTTTGAGAAGTATCAATATTATCATCATCATTAGTTTTACTGGGTTCCACCATCGGTTCCCAAGGGGAAATTAAAGTTTCTGAGGTTTCTGCATCTTGCTCTAGGGGAGGTTGTGGTAATTCAGATTCGGTGTGAGAAGCAAAAAATGTTTGGATAACGCTATCTAACTGTTCTCCTAATTCCGATGAATCTGACGGAGAAACAACTTCTTGTGCAGCTATTTCTTCATCCACAAAATGATGATTTACCTCTTCATCTGTTACCGAATCTTCTGTTTGAGTTTCGGGAGCATCCTCGTTAGTTTCTATATCGGGATTAGCTGAAAATTCCCAAGTCGAAGATTCTTCCTCAATTGGATTTTCATTGTTATTAGATGCCTCGTTTGCGACAACCTCTTCCCAAAGATCGTTTTGTGTTTTGTAAGATTCTACAGGTGCTGACCAAGGTTTAATCGGCTGTATATTACTTATAGATTGAGTCAGATTCGATTTACCCAATCGCGAGTTATTTTTTGTTATATCGAGGAAACTGCTGCTATCATCATCAAGGTGATCGTAACCAGGAATTGATGTTTCCAAACTCTTTTCTAAAGCAGCTTTAAATTGTAAAGTTTGACGCTGCTGGCGTTTGAGTCTAGTACGTAACTCCCGACAAACATTTTCTGATTGCGATAAAAGGTGGGATTCTTCGCTATACTTAGTTTGTATCAAAGTACATTCGCGCTCCAACTGAGCAAGACGTTGCTGGCTAAATTCAAATTGTGCTCTATATGACTCAGCTAAACTTTCTTGACGTTTAACATTTTGCACGGTACTTTCTATCTGTTCAAACAAAGATTTTATCTGTGCCTGAGCAGCATTTAGCTCCTGAGTTTGTTGTTTCAACATCGATTCTGCAATCGTTGAATGCCTCTTTTGTCGCTGCAAAGCTGCTTCCGAATCACTCAAAGCCGCAGTCAATTCTTCTACTTGTTCGTATAGTTTATCGTTAGCACTCCGTAATTCTTCATTCAATTCCAGAAGTTGCTGAAATTCACTATTAACTATTACTTGTTCTTCGACATTGGGTTCCGCAACCCAATCATCTTCAACAGAATCTTCTAAATTAGTTTCCTCATCTAATTGAGGTGACTGATTGAATTGAGAATCAATAATTACTTCTACTGAATAATCAATATCTTCTGCAATTTCCTCTTCTAGGGAAGAATATATCCCTTGATCTAGCGGTGCTTCCTCAGAGGCTGGTGGTAGCAAAAATTGTTTCCTTGGTTTATTTTCACCAGCCAAAATCGAATGGAATGGATTAGTTGCCCCAGCAGACGACTGCGGCCACTCCCGAGAATTTAAATTTTGAATATAAGCCCCATCATCTGGGGTTTGAGCTTCATGCATGACTCTTCACCCACCAGCTTCAGTTTAAAAGCAGACACTACAGTATATTGCTTCATCGTCTCGATCGCATTCCGATCCAGCATTAACTAGTTTTAAGCGAATCCGAATGCCACCCTAGATAAATTAAACGACAAAAATTTTAAGTCTTCTTCGAGTACATTTTGAGTCAATGATGCAGTCTTAACAAACTCTCCTCCTCAAAGCAAGGCGTAAAATAGCCGATATGAGCGATCGATAATCGGTAAGTAGTTGTTTTTTGAGCTTTTCGCGCAAAAAATCGAATTTGAAAAATACTTGCAAATTCTATCGGGATCCAAACAATTGTATTCAAACAGTGATTTTTAAGTTACTGTCCTATCCAATTGCTTTTATAAATTTTGACTCTGTCTTCTAATGTAGCAAATTACTCCCCTTTGTCAGCAAGTGAGAATCGTAACAGAGAGGATTTACAGTTATGTGGAAAAATTGGGCAGAAGGGCATGAAGCATTGGAAACTAGAAGCGATTTAAACTCTTACTCCTTACTCCTTCCCTTTCAAGGTAGCCATCGGGGATAAAATCCGGCTAAAGGAAGTTTTTCGGGTTTTAATTCTGAGCTAATTTCGCCATCGCCAAGAGATAACAATGGCATTAACCACAAACGACTTGTGCTAATTTCTTGTCCGTCATCTGTTTTTAAAGAGCTTCCTCGCACTGGAGTAGTGCTATCTGTTGCTGGTACCACTTGGTCAAATAATAACCCCAAACCATCGGGAGACAAACTCATGTGTAAGTCTCGTTTATCGGCAGGTAATACTAGTAATGGCTTCTGCTGTCCGGTTTTGAGATTAATTGCGACTAAATATGGCTGTTCCTGATAGTTTTCTCCAGGTAATAACTGAGTTAATAAACAGTAAAGAGTAGGTGAACTTGGATCGAATTCACACTTGAGGATCGAACCCTCCGTTTTGATTAATTGTTTTTGTGTGCCTTGGTTGCTAACTAAAAACAAATCTCTTGTATAATCGGTATTAAATTTTACTAAAACTGCTTGAGAGCCATCTTTTGAAAAAGCTTGCAGTACGCCAAATTGCGGCAGAAAATCTAGGGGCTTGCTAGCGTCTGTTTGTATCGGTAGTATCGATGTTCCTTTCCCTTGAGCTACTGCTACGGCTTTACTATCTGGAGTAATTAGAAAGTCTCCTGGAGGTTGTTCATTTTCTATGCGTTGGGGTTTACTTTCTTTAGCATTATCTCCAATTGACTTAAACCACAGTGCAAAATCACTGGGATTATTTTTGTGCGCCCTTTGCAAAACTATAGTTTTTCCATCGGAAGACAAGTCAAATTTAAGAATCTGATATTTTTTACTATCTAAAATTAAGTCAACTTTTGCTGCTGGTTTTGCTTTTTTTCCTATTTCTCCGGAAATACCTGTGGTGACTGTATATAATTGAGCGGATAAAGTATCTTGGCTATTTGAACTATGAGCAGAAAATAAAATTTTATCTCCATTGGGAAATGCTTCAAAATCCAATACCACTAAATCTTTAGGAGTTAATAATGTTTTTTTCTGTTGAGTTAAATTGTAGAGAACTAATCTTCCTCTGTCTTCTGTCTCTGCACCTAAGTAAAGGATTACTCTGTCACGGGAGCGAAAAGTTCCTGTAAAAGGTTGGATCGATTTATCTGTTCCCCTCGCAGCAGCAAATTTATCTCTAGCATCCTGCAACTCTACTGTATATCTCTCTCCGTATGGGGCAGGTGTCAAAAGTGTATAAGCCATTCTTCTTCCTGCCCAGCTTATTTTTCCTGCCAGAGGCGGTTCAATTTGCAAATTTTTTTCTACGCTTTCAATGTCCATGGGACGGCTAAAGGTAAGATTGAAGGATATATCTTCTGCTCCAATCTTTCCATTTTGCCAGCTAAAATCGCGAACGCTTGGTCTAACGGCATCACCTTGCGATATTATTAATCCAATTAGCACGGTTAACACTAATATTAAGACTAGAGAAACTCGGTCTAACGGCTGATTAAAAGTCTTCTTGATATTCATCAGTTGTTAGTTGTTGGTTTTTGGTTTTTGGTTTTTGGTTGTTGGTTGTTGGTTGTTGGTTGTTAGTTGTTGGTTGTTGGTTGTTGGTTGTTGGTTGTTGGTTGTTGGTTGTTGATTGTTAGTTGTTGATTGTGGCAAAAAATATTGTAGATGAACTACCTTTCCACCATCCACTATCCAATATCCACTATCTACCTTTCCACCATCCACTATCCACTATCTAATAACTATAAGGATTTTGTTAACATTAATCAGTTGTTGGTTGTTGGTTGTGATTTACGGCAACAAAATATTTTAGATGAACTAATAACCACTATCCACTATCCACTATCCACTATCTAATAACTATAATGTTTTTCTTAATATTCATCAGTTATTAGTTATTAGTTGTTGGTTGTTAGTTGTTAGTTATTGATTATTAGTTGTTGATTGTGGCAAAAAATATTGTAGATGAACTACCTTTCCACCATCCACCATCCACTATCCACCATCCACTATCTACCTTTCCACCATCCACTATCTAATAACTATAAGGATTTTTGGGTCGAGAAACTTTTTTCACTGAATTCGAGATAATTGTTAATTGACGTTTACCCGAGAAAGTTTCTGTTGCCATTTCTCCTTCAACTCCTATCCAACTATCTCTCTTGAATTTTTCTCTTGTTTCACCTGCTTTTAATTTTAAGGGTAAACCTACTGGATAGGCATCTGCGGCACAGCAAGTCAGTACAAATCTCGCTATAAATAAATATTCATTGCCCAAATCGGGGGGATGAATTACAAATCCTGTCACCTTAACTTTCTGCCCTGTATATGCATCAGGCTCTGGATAAACGCTAAGGGTACGCGTCCAATCTACCAAAGATCGTTCTTCTGGACGAACGGAAGCGCGGAATGACTGCGGTTGGAGACGAGAATTTCCTCCTGATAAATCAGTTACCCCTCTTTGTAATGCTTTGTCGCTAGCAAAAACTTGGGGTGTGATCAGAAATCCGCTTATTGCTACTACTATCAATAATATGCTACCGAAACGAGGAGGTATCAAATTCATATGTTGGACATCGGGAATAGCACCGCGCCGACGTAAAAGTTGTAACCCTTTAGCTACTCCAATAACGATCAGTCCGATACCACCGAAAATGACTAATGGAAAGTAATTAGGATGAATAAGTAAATATAGCTCTTGTGTCAGCCAATATTTAAGTAATAAAAATCCCCAACCTGTAATTGCAAGGACATCTAGCCAAGGAAGTAAATTCTTTAAAGTTTTTGATTGGCGTTTTTTTCTTGAACTCATTGCTTATTGATTATGTGAGTGAGGAGGCGAACACGGTTGCACTTGTTAGTTACGGCTAATGAAAATATTTTAATTTTTTTTTAATCAAAATTACATTCAATTCAAGTTACATTTGTGTGTTTTTTTTAGTCAAATAACAAAGAGAAAAATATAATTCACTGAAACGATAGATTATTTATGATTCATTGTTTTGTGCAATACGTTTTTCTCTGAGGATTTAATGTTTTTAAATAAAATGTAGGTTAAGTATCAGACAGAATAGAAATGTTAATAGTGATGCTAATGCAAAAAGGTAAATAACTGCTTTTGGTTTGAATATTGATAGCATCAAACCAACACCTTTGAGGTCAACCATTGGACCAAAAACTAAAAATGCTAATAAAGAACCGCTAGTAAAAGCGGAAGCAAAAGATAAAGCAAAGAAGGCATCAACTGTAGAACAAATCGATACAACCGTCGCAAGCACCAACATTGTAGTTATAGAACTAATGGGGCCCGCACCCAAACTGAGAATCAATTCACGGGGTGCTAGCACTTGAATTGCTGCGGCGATCGCACTTCCTAAAACCAGTACGGCACTTAATTCCCGTAACTCTTGTATTGTATTTTCTACAACTAACTGCATTTTCTGAGCTACGGGTTTTTTCTGAGTAGGAACTGCAAGAGTTGCTTGCGCTCCCGCTGCTTCCATTCGCATGGTTTGACCAAGTTTTCCACCGAGTAAATAAGTACCTGGCTTTAACATGCTTGGTACTGCAGAGGCTGTTTCGATGCCTGAATCTTGCAAAAGTTCTGTAGATTTTGCTTTTTTTGGTTTATTAAATTTCAAATAGCGAGCGATTGTGGGTTGAACTATGGGGCTTAAGTCTTTTTGAAAGCTGAAGGCGTAACCAATAATTGTGGCAATTATTAAAGAAAATACTACTCTTAATACTACTATTTCCGGTTGATCGCGGAATGCAATCCATGTTCCCCAAATTACAATCGGGTTAATTGTCGGCGCTGCGAGCAAAAAACCAATCGCCATTGATGTGGGAGCTCCCTGCACAATCAATCGCCGGGCTACGGGAACGTTACCACACTCGCACACCGGAAACAGAAAACCCACCATACTTCCGACTAAAGCACCAAGAAATGGATTTTTAGGTACTTTTTCCACTAATGTACGCTCATCGTACCCGCCTGCGTTATTACACACTCATGAGCATGAAAGAGCAAATGACTTGATGGGCTGTTATGCTTTCTTGTGTAGCTTTGATAGGGTAAG
>JBCBQE010000072.1:0-13431 GCA_039820385.1 Cyanobacteria bacterium J06635_10 | reverse complement strand
CTCCAATTTTTCTTGTTCTGGTAAATCATAAATCCCATCCAGCATTTTTAAACATTGATCGATATCTTTTTCTATTAGCATCTTGTGTTTTTACTCAGTTTGGTTTACATAACTACTTGCTGTACCATTCTGTGTAAGGCAACAGCAAATCGCCTTTCAGATGGAAAAGCTACCTCATAAAGCCCATTTAAGCCGCAAACCAGCCGCGTTTTACGGCGAAGTTGAACACTAGTTAATACTAGCTAATAATGGTACATCTTTATTAAAACATCTAATAATTAGTATTTCGCTGTATGGAACCCGCGAACCAGCAGTGCGATCGCAATTCCTCGACGAGTTACCCCGAGAACTATTAGCTACTCAGCATCCTCGTCGTATTACTTATACAAATAATGGCGGTCGTACTTCTGCAAGTTACGATAATAGTTTTGATAATACAAAGGGAGGCAAATCAACCGCAAAAGTAAATTGGCAAGTTGGCGATCGAGTAATACATAAATCGTTTGGAGCCGGTGAAATAACTCATATTTTTGGTGGAGGAAGTAAAGTTTTTGTAGCAATTAAATTCCCTGGTTTAGGTCAAAAAACATCCACCACCAAATTACTAAGTTACAAAAAATGGAGTATTGACATCACAAATATTTAAGCAACATTATCGACTAAATTTGAATTAAGCACAGATGAGGACCAGATACGGTTATCTTGAATTAAAGTGTGAACTTGCCAATCTTCAGAAGTTTGAGGATAATCTCTACGGTAATGTCCACCTCTGCTTTCTTTACGCCAAGCAGCACTTTTAAGAATTAAATAACTAGCATCAATAAGATTGAGAGTTTCGGCACCAAGCCGCAATTGTTTTTCTGCATTGGGAGATTGAAATTTTATATTTTTATTGGGGACTAAGTTAAGCAAATGCTGACCAATATCTGTATTTGTTAACTTTTCTTTAAAGAAACTGACTTTAGCGATCGCTTGTTCTAATAATTCTTCACAACGAGAAATTCCAGCATTATGCCACATTAATTCTGGTAAACTAGTTCTGATTGCTAAAATTGCTTCTGTTTCATTATCCCAGGTTCTTGACTCATCAGTAGAGGTGATAGAGCTAGTGACAAAACTATTGTTATCAATTTCTATTTGGGATAGTTGAGCGGCAAATACTAAGCACTCCAGCAAGGAATTACTCGCCAAACGATTAGCTCCATGAACTCCTGTACTTGCAGTTTCTCCAATCGCATATAAACCAGGGATAGAAGTTTGTCCCCGTAAATCTGTAGCGATTCCTCCCATCCAGTAGTGAGCAGCAGGAGCCACAGGAATAGGTTCGGAGTGTGGATCGATACCGTAATTTTGGCAAACTTTAATGATATTGGGAAAGCGATAATTAATACGCTCCGTAGGAATTGGGCGTAAGTCTAAATAAACATTCTTCCCAAAAGCATCACTAGTATTACTTTCAAGATGGTCAAAAATTGCTCGACTGACTACATCTCTAGGGGCTAATTCTCCATCAGGATGATAATCAAAAGCAAAGCGATATCCAGAGCTATCTACTAAATGCGCTCCTTCTCCCCTGACTGCTTCACTAATTAGAAAATGAGGTACATTTTCTTTATTTAATCCTGTGGGATGGAATTGGAAAAACTCTAAATCCCTAACAATTGCTCCACTCCGCCAAGCTAATGCTACACCATCTCCCGTACTTACTTGAGGATTAGTTGTATGGGAGTATACTTGACCACCACCACCTGTAGCTAAAATTACTGCTGAAGCTTTTATCCAAATAATTTGATTCTCATGGAGAAGACTAACTCCTTGAATGCGAGATCCAGTCTTCCATAAACTCAAGACAAATGCTTGAGATAAAATCTGAATATTAGAGCGTTCTAAAACTCTTGCAGTAATAGTATTGATTATGGTTCGACCTGTAGTATCAGCAGCATGAAGCACCCTCGAATGAGAATGGGCAGCTTCTTTAGTAAAAGCTAGGTTTTGTCCGTGACGATCGAAGGCTACTCCAATTTTTAGTAAAGACTCAATAGAAGTTGCAGCATTTTCCACTAAAAATGCTACTGCTTCGGAGTCGCATAATCCTGCGCCAGCTTTTAAGGTATCTTCAAGATGAAATTTGGGGGAATCATCAGGAGCGATCGCAGCAGCAACACCTCCCTGAGCCCAACTGCTAGAACCTGTCTTGATAGTATCTTTGGTAACTATAGCAACCTGTAAATGAGAGGGGAGACAAAGGGCTGAATATAACCCTGCCGCACCAGAGCCAATTATTATAACATCAAATTGGTTAATTTCTTGAGAAGATTGTGAGTGTAACAAGGGCATAGAAGTTCAAAAAGGTGGGAATAAGGTGGTATCTAAAGCAGACAACATGGAGATCGTCAATAGGATAAGGAGCGTTATGGTTTACCTGGTTGGTGGGTATCTAAAAATATTAGTACTGGTAAACAAGAAAGCAGTAAGAGCTTTGGCTAAACGGTTATTTTCCGCAATCATTGTTTCTACTTGTCGATTGGGTGCGGTTAGAGCTAAAGTACGATCGTGGCGAGTGCAGAAGCCATTAACTACTAGGGCAATCTCCTACAGTATAAGGTTGGGTGTCTAGTTAAATTAGCGACCATCATCACCTCCTGGTTACTGATTAGTTAAAAGTTGCACTAGCGAAAATCTATTTATGCAAAAAACAACGAGATTCTTTTAAACAAATTCCTTCCCTTACTTGTTCATCTTCTATTTCAAGAATTGCGGGTTTGTATTTTAAGCATAGATTACTTTCCATAGTCGATGTTTGATTTCGCAGTATGCTCGCGAGAGTAGCCAAAGCAAATCTATAGAATTTCAAGTTGTGTGTTTTGTTTTGGATGCGAGAGTGGGTACAAGTTTTGCAATGGTAAGAATCTTCTCCCTGTAACAATATTTGCTTTTCTATTTGAGAGGTTTTGAGGAGCTTGAAATAATTGTATTTTTCTTGAGAGAATGTGGCATCAGCGCTCCAAAGGATTCCGCTCGCGGGGAAAAAAGCGTAAACAAAATGGTAGCCCTTGTTATCGCTCCACCAGGCGGAGTAATACTCAAGCGTTCTGGTTTTGAAATGTCTTAGAGCTAGGAGAGAATCGTCTTTTAGGAAGAAATGATATTGTTCGCTGTAGGTAGAAGTCAGAGAGGAGACTGTGTAGAGACGTTACAGTGTAACGTCTCAAAATCTAAATTCATACCCGTATTCAGCAACGCCAGAAATATGTATCCGGTACTTGGTTTATGTTTGCAACGCAAGGTTTTTTCGCTGCTATCAAGGTACCACCAAATAACTGCTTTCAAACAAGTCATTTATGGTTTGATAAAATTGACGGGCACCCATGACTGCGGTGTTCGTAAATCCAGTAAAAATTTTGTTGTTTTAATACTAAATCTTTTCAGACTAATTTGAACTGACAAAAAAGTAAGGCTCTAGTTTGCTCCATAAAACCTTATATAAATTTTCACTATTTTACCCCCAAGCGAGCAAATTACAAAACGATCGCAATTTGAATCAGTTAAATTTCGGTAAGATTATAAAGTTAGCAATATAAAGTTGTAAGTAAGTCGGCGTGAAAAATCAAGGTATGCCTACAGCAAGTGGAACGTAGTAAACAGATTTCTTATGCCTTTGCCCCAAGCTGCGCTAACGCAATAGTTCCATCGCTGTTTACATTTTGTTTACATTGTGCCAAATTACTTATTCACGCAACTAAAAAAGCATATTGCTGCATTGCTACGAATTGTATTTAATCCCGCTTACTCCTCACCTCCATGACAACAACCATCGACTCTCTAAGTCACCTTAACCCCAATCAACGTCGCGCTGTCGAACATTTTTGCGGTCCCTTGCTAGTTGTTGCTGGCGCGGGTTCTGGCAAAACACGAGCGTTGACTTATCGCATTGCTAATTTAATTGTCGAACATAAAGTTAATCCTGAAAATATCCTGGCGGTTACTTTTACCAATAAAGCCGCACGGGAAATGAAAGAACGTATTCAAAAGCTATTCGCCGAACAAATGGCACTCTCCGAGTACGGCGAACGTTACGATTTATTACCTGAATATGACCAAGTAAAATTAAGATCGAAAGTTTATAAGCATATTATCAAAGATTTGTGGTGCGGTACTTTTCACAGTTTACTTTCTCGCATCCTTCGATTTGATATTGATAAATACTCAGATGAGAAAGGACGTACTTGGAAGCGTAATTTTTCGATTTTTGATGAATCTGATGCTCAAAGTTTAGTTAAGGAAATTGTTACTAAGCAGTTAAATCTCAGCGATAAAAAATTTAACCCCCGTTCCGTTCGCTACACGATCGGCAATGCGAAAAATCAAGGTTTATCGCCGAAAGAATATGAGAAGGAAGAACCAAATTATAAGGGAAGGGTAATTGCAGAAGTTTACAGTTGCTATCAAGATAAGTTAGCTGAAAACAATGCTCTGGATTTTGATGATTTAATTTTGGTTCCGGTAAGATTATTTCAACAAAACGATCAGGTTTTGGGTTACTGGCATAGTAAATTTCGTCATATTTTGGTAGATGAATATCAGGATACAAACCGTACTCAGTACCAATTAATTAGCCTACTAGCGACTTTTGGAGAACATAAAAGCCAGTGGGATTGGGATAATCGTTCGGTATTTGTAGTGGGAGATGCCGACCAATCTATATATTCTTTTAGAATGGCTGACTTTACTATATTATTAGACTTTCAGCAAGACTTTGGTGATGCTTTACCAGATGAAGATACCCGTTCGATGGTTAAATTAGAAGAGAATTATCGCTCCTGCGAAAATATTCTCCAAGCTGCAAATCATTTAATTGAAAATAACACCCAACGTATTGATAAAGTACTTAAAGCAACGCGCGGTGAAGGGGAACAAATTTTTTATTTCCAAGCTGATGATGAAGTAGCCGAAGCTGATTTTGTTATTAGTAAAATTTGTTCTTTAGAAAAAGAAAATCCCGATGTAAACTGGGGACATTTTTCTATCCTTTATCGTACCAATGCTCAATCTCGACCCTTTGAGGATATTTTAGTACGGAACGGAATCCCCTACACTGTAGTTGGAGGATTGAAATTTTACGATCGCAAAGAAATTAAAGATGTCTTGGGTTATTTAAGAGCGATCGCCAACCCCGCCGATACTGTAAGTTTATTAAGGGTAATCAACACACCCCGGCGCGGTATTGGTAAAGCCACTATCGAAAACCTGACAAACGCCGCTCAGGAACTAGGTGTAAGCATGTGGGAAATACTGAGTGATGAGACATCTGTTAATACATTAGCAGGACGTTCGGCAAAGTCAGTAAATAACTTTGCGCGGATAATTGGCCGCTGGCAACAAGAAGTTGAAAATATAAGTGCATCAGATATTTTGCAAGGTATTTTAGACGAATCTGGTTACATACAAAACTTGCAAAATCAAGGAAACGACGAAGCAGAAGATAGAATACGAAACGTTCAGGAACTTTACAACGCCGTGCGTCAATATGAAGATGAAGCCGAACAAGATGCTTCTTTACAAGGGTTTCTCGCTAGTACAGCTTTGAGTTCCGACTTAGATAACGTCAAAGAAGGACAAAGTGCGGTATCTTTAATGACGTTACATTCTTCTAAAGGATTGGAATTTCCCGTAGTTTTCTTAGTAGGATTAGAACAAGGATTATTTCCCAATTATCGTTCCATGAACGATCCATCTGCTTTAGAAGAAGAACGTCGTTTATGTTACGTTGGTATTACTCGCGCTCAGGAAAGATTGTTTTTGTCTCACGCACGAGAACGCAGGCTGTATGGAACTCGCGAACCAGCAGTGCGATCGCAATTCCTCGACGAGTTACCCCGAGAACTATTAGCTACTGAGTATCCTCGTCGTATTACTTATACAAATAATGGTGGTCGTACTTCTGCAAGTTACGATAATGGTTTTGATAGTACAAAGGGAGGCAAACCAACTGCAAACGTAAATTGGCAAGTTGGCGATCGAGTCATGCATAAATCATTTGGAGCCGGTGAAATAACTCATATTTTTGGTGGAGGAAGTAAAGTTTCCGTAGCCATAAAATTCCCCGGTTTAGGTCAAAAAATCATCGATCCTAGAGTAGCTAAATTAGAAAAAATGGAATAGTTTCAGCGATCAATTACAAATGATTCATTGATAATTGATAATTGATAATTGTTCATTGTTCATTGTTAATTGATAATTGATAATTGTTCATTGTTCATTGATATCTCGTTTTACTTTTTCCCAATTCTTAGCTTCCTGGATTTGTTCTTCGGTGAAATTTTTAATTTGGGTGAGATCGGCTATATCCAAATCAGCATCTTTGAAATTAGTTCCTTTGAGATTGGCTCTGGAAAGGTTTGCTCCTTCAAGATTTGCTTGTTGTAAATTGGTTTCTTCAAGGATGGCTGCTTCTAAATTTACTCGATATAAGTCGGCAAATTGTAGGTTTGCTGATGTTAGGTTTGCTAATTTTAAGTTGGCTTTTTGCAAATCGGCTTTTTGTAGATTAGCTCTGACTAACTTGGCTGATTGTAAGTTAGCTCTGTAAAGGTAAGCAACTTGTAAATTAGCTCGATGTAAATCCGCTCTGTAAAACCTAGCTTCCCTGAGAAAAGCAACTCGGAGATTAGCATCTAAAAGATCGGCTTCTTCAAGATTAGCCTTTTCTAAATCTGCTGCTTCTAAGTCTGCTGCTTTAAGATTCGCCTTGTGGAGGTTTGCTTTTTTTAGGTTAGCTCTGTTAAGTTTCGCGCAGCTCAGATCTGCTTTTTCTAGGTTAGCTTCTTTAAGATTAGTAACTATAACTTCTTCAGATTCGCTTACTTCCCTTAAATCTGCTGCGATAAAACTAGCTTCTTTCAAGTTGGCTTTGCAAAAATTAGCTCCTTGGAGGTTAGCTTCTTGGAAAACAGCAGCTTCAAGATTGGCTTCTTGGAAATTAGCTTGTTGTAGTCTAGCGCCACGAAGATAAGCGTTATCTAAATTAGCTCCTTGTAAGTTAGCTTTTTGAAGATTAGCTACTTTTAAAATAGCTCCTTGGAGATTCGCACCTTGTAAATTAGCTTCTTCCAAAGTAACTTCTAACAAATCGGCTTTCTGGAGATTGCTATTTTGTAAATTGGCTTTTTTATCAAAGTCAGCTTCTTGAAAGTTTACTGCTTCTAAATTAGCTCCCTCAAAGTTAGCTCCCTGTAGTTTGGCTCCCCAAAAATTAGCTCCTTGTAAGTTAGCTTGTTTTAAAATAGCTCCTTCTAAGTTGGCTTCCCTAAGATTGGCACCTTTGAGGTGAGCTTCAGTTAAGTTAGCTTTTTGTAAATCAAGTTGACTTAAATCTCGCCCTTCAACTATTTTATTAACCAGTTCCCAAACTAATTTCCAATTCTCGTCGAGTTGAGTTTCAAAGCTAATTTGACTATTTTTGAAATTAGCCCCTTCTAAGGTAGCATTACTCAAATTAGCACCAGAAAGGTTTGCTTTTGTCAGATTGGCTTCTTCGAGATTCGCATCTTCCATCACGGCTTCCCAAAGATTTGCTCCTTTGAGATTTGCCTTTTCTAATTTAGCCCCTTTAAGATTTGCTGCTTCGAGATTTGCTGCTTCTAAAATAGCCCCCTGTAGCTCGCTTCCTGTTAAGTCTGCTTCTTGCAAATTAGCTTCGATTAAATTTGCTTCTTTTAAGTCACATCGACTCAAATCACGCCCTTTGAGTGACTTATTTACGACTTCCCAAACTAATCTCCACTTACCTTCAAGTTTAGTATCTTTGTTTATTTGACTATTTTGAAAATTTACTCTTTCTAGAGATGCTTCTCCCAAATCGGCACCACGTAAATCAGTTCTTCTAAAAGAGGCTTCACGGAGCATCGCACCTTGAAGATTAGCGCCACGTAAATCCGCTTCAAAAAAATAAGCTTCTTGTAAATTTGCTTCACCCAGGTTGGCACTTTGCAGATTGGCTTCTTGAAAGTTTGCTTTACCTAGAATTGCTTTCTCAAAAATGGCTCCTTGAAGGTTAGCCTTAACAAAAGTTGCTCCTTCGAGGTTTGCTCTTGTAAAATCTGTACCTCGCAAGTCTTTGTGATCGAAGTTTACACCAGCTAAGTCTTGGCCTTTATAAGAAGAAGGCTGGGAGTTTTCACCTGACATATCTCAGTAATAAATAATCTTACATTGAGATTTTGATACATAATCCCCAGAAAATCAGCCAGCGTTGAATACAAAAAGACCTTCTTCCCCGATCTTCCGAATTCACTAGGAAAACTATAAAATAATTATTGTCAAGTCATGTTGACTAAATGTAATATTATTGTTTATTTTATTAATATAGGTTAATAAAAATTAGCAAATCTAAATCTATGGTTTAAATACAGCCATCAAATGCTTTTTGCACTTAATAGGTCATCCAAACCAAGATATCAAGTAGCTTTTGGGTTACTGAGTATCTGTCTTGAAATTTTCAAGGGTTTTGGAATGGCTTTCTGATGCCGGGAAAATTTTTTCCTTAAGAAGCTGTTAAGGAAAGTAATTTCTCAGAAACGCCATGTGGATACTGTGATTAGTTAATCCACCTGCCCTCGATTCTTTTTTAGTATGTTTGTCCTATGAATACCAATAAGCTGATAGAGCGTTACTTAACAGGAAATAAAGATTTTGTAGAAGCTAGCTTGCAACAAGCGAATCTGAGTGAAGCATGCTTAAACGGAATTAATTTGAGTCGAGCTAACCTAACGAGTGCTAACTTGGAAGGTGTTTGTTTACGTGGAGCAAACTTAAATGAAGCCATTTTCGAGAAAGCAACTCTTTGGAGAAGCGATCTAAGTAAATCTTTCTTAATTTGGTCTGTTTTGAGTAAAGCTTGTTTAATTAGGGCAAATTTAAATCGAGCGGATATGCACCAAGCCGACCTGAAAAAAGCTGACTTGCGCTTAGCTTGTTTGCGCTATGCTGATATTAGTAACAGCAACCTATCAGGAGCAGATTTGCGTTACGCCGATTTAACAGGTGCTAACTTAGCTAATTCAAATCTTGCTGGCGCTAACTTGACGGGTGCAATTTTAAGTCAAGCAGATTTGTACAATGTCAATTTAAGTAAAGCTGTTTTAGCGAGAGTTGACATGAGCAATACAAACCTCAACAGCGTCAACTTAGATGAAGCAGAATTATATAATGCTAAAATCGGCGACAGTCATTCATCTTCTTCACTCGTTGAGATTATCGCTTTTTAAGTATTATCTACATTAATTTGATCGATCCACGAGTTAATTTTAGCTTCAATTATGAAAATTTTCGTCACGCAAAATCGTGCCTTAAATATAGCTGGAAACAGCATGACAGAGGTGACGATCGGTAGCGATTCAAGAAATGAATATCTCCCAACAATCTCTGTTACACAATTTACTGCTTACCAATAAATTTTTACGTCCTCAAATCTATTTTAAGGCTTCCCTAACCGCACTTTCTCACGCCATGGAAGACTTAGTGATAGTAGGAAGCGAGAAACCATTGGTGATTGCAAATTTTCAGCAAGAGCGTTTTTATCGGCAAGAAGCTCGTCGTTATGCGCGAATTGCCAAACGCAGCGATCAAGTTTACGTGCTCTGTGCGCCGGATTCTGACTTGGTAACAACTCCAACTCCTTACACGGTAATTCCTTTTGACTCTAGCGATAATTTTTTAGCCCAAGAATGGCATTTAATCATTATCGCTCAAGCATACTCTGCCTGTATAGTTTGTCGAGAATTTTCTGCTCCAGTTGAAGGAGTGTCTTTGGATCAGTTAAGGCAATTTAAAGGGATATGGACGTTTGAAAGTCAGGTAAGTAAAACAGCAGCTATTTTGTTATTAAACCGGATTTTAGATTATCGACCGGAATTAGCAGACAAAGTAGAAATAGCAAAACAACGCTACGGTCTTAAACTCGATCGTAAAACTGACAATATAACCGACCAAATCTTAGAAATTGATGCCCGATTATTTACAGGTCGTTTAGTCAATTATATACAATCTTCTCAGTATCAACAACTCAAGTATTATCGCACTATTCTTAAGAAAGAAAATTTTGAAAGATTGATTAATAGAGTCACAAATTTTATTCGCAATTCTTTAAACCCAGAAGAAATTCTGCAAAATACCGTTAGAGAATTGGGTCATGTTTTTAGTCCTTGCCGCTGTATATTTTATGATTATCCAAATTCCGAGCAACCTAAATCGATTGATTACGAATGGGTAGCTGATGTATTTCCTTCTATGAAAGGAGAAATTTGGATAACGGCAAATCATCCGCTGTTTCAAACTGCTTTAGAACAAAACAGAGTTATTTCTATTAGTGATACCACACAAGACCTTGGTATTCAAGCCTATCCTGAATTAAGTGATAATTTCCAAAGCTGGCAAATTCGTTCGTGTTTGTTAATACCAATTCGCCATCAAGAAACTTGGTTGGGAATTTTAGAAATACATCACTGCGGCAATCAACCTTATACTTGGAATGATTCCGAACAAACTTTTGTAGAAGCAATTGCGACTCAAGTTGCAGTTGCTTTGATGCAAGCTCAAGCTTATCGTAATTTAGAAACTCTTAACCGCCGACTGGCAGATTTGGAACGTACCCAAAGTAACTTAATAGCTATTGTCGGGCATGAATTGCGGACTCCCCTATCCACAATTCAAATTTGTTTAGAAACTTTAGCTTTAGAGGAAAATATACCTCAAGAAGTGCAGCAGACAATGCTAGATACTGCATTGGGAGATTCCGAACGAATGGGAAGATTAATTGGCGATTTTCTAACACTCTCTAAACTCGAAGCTAATACAGCGCGATCGCAACTTGAATCAACTTCTGTAGAAGAAAGCTTAAGTTTAGTTTTAGGTAGTTTTAAAAAGCGTAATTTATCTGAGAATTTACCCAAGATAATTGTAGATTTACCGTCCGATTTACCTTTTGTGGAAGTTGAAAGAGAAGGACTCGTAGAAGTATTTTCTAAACTCTTAGACAACGCTTGTAAATTTACTCCTGAGGAAGGAAAAGTAACAATTAGCGCTCAAATATATCAACAAGAAAATGAATCTTACCCAATAAATTCCGGAAGTGAATCAGAAAAACAACCTTTCTCAAATCTGTTAGAGATTATCATTAAAGATACAGGTAGAGGAATCGAACCCTTGCAACTAGAAAGAATCTTTCAGCGTTTTTACCAAGAAGAAAACTTTTTGCAACGTTCAATTGGTGGGACTGGATTAGGTTTAGCGATTTGTCGTCAAATCATTCAAAAATTAGGCGGACAAATTTGGGCTGTATCTAATGGAAAAAATCAAGGTAGCGAGTTTCATTTCACACTTCCTATTACTGCATAGATTATGGATTAATCTTGGATTTTTTTTACGGGAAACAAACAATATCTCGCGCTGATTTGAATACAAGTATTAGGGAGTATCACACTTTTTGAAAAAGCCCACAAAGGTAGGCTTTGTATTTGTAGCGATACCCTATACTCCCCCCGCTCTCAAATTACCGAAAAATTATTGTAGACCTCTTTGAGGAATGAAACAAACGCGTATTATTGGGTATAACGAAGTATTGCTTCGTTTGAATGAAATGCCCATAAAACCCAACCTACTTTACAAGTAATAGACTGCCGGGAAGGGAGTAGGATACTGTATACGTTATTAATTTAAATTTGGGATACTCCCTAAGTACTATAGTCTTATTACTAGAGATTTTAACTATTGAGCGATAAAAATCTTTGAAATGAATCCTTTCTCACCGAGCAATTTTTATGTAAAGGTTTGAATCTCCCATCTCCATGGCTGCAATTTAGATGCGCCATACTTTAAAGTACCACTAAGTAGCGATACCGAAATCATAAATGTTATAACTCATCCTTTAGGGATAATAAAAATTTGAAATCTATCCCCATCAAAGCTACTATCGCAATAGTTAATTTTACTCAAATTTAAATTACTTTTAACTTTGATTCTTCTCGATAACTATCAAAAGATTGGTGCATAATTTCGTTGCTTTAGATACAATTTAATAGCAAGGAGAACCAAGGAGAAGATTTGTGGTGCTATCAAAAGGTTTCGAGATTGAGATGTATACTGGTACGCCGAGTGGTAACATCGTTGGTCTCTCTGACAAAATTACCGCTGCTTTAGATGGATTCATGCGGGAACCGGATAGCCGTAATGTTGAATACGTAACTGCTCCATCTTACGATTACGAACGGCTGTTGTGTGGATTATTATGTCCTCGCTTGAAGTTAAGAAAGTATCTAAATAAATTAGGTAATTATACTTTGATTCCCGGAAGTACTTTATCTTTGGGAGGAAGCGAGAAGTTCTTCCGTTCCGATCCGAATAACCCTTATCACGATTACATTGAACAAACTTATGGTACCAAAGTAGTCACCGCTAGCGTTCACATAAATATAGGCATCAGCGATCCCGAAATATTGATGCGGGCGTGTCGTGTTATACGTTTAGAAGCGCCTTTATATCTCGCTTTAAGTGCTTCATCTCCCTTCTTAGATGGCAAGGCTACCGGATATCACTCTACCCGTTGGGGTCTTTTCCCGCAAACTCCAAACCATGTACCTTTATTTGAAAGCCACGCACACCATATTCGTTGGATAGAACAATCTCTTGCTCAAGGTACAATGCAAAACGTGCGACATTTATGGACATCAGTTAGACCAAATGGCTCGAGCCGTCCCTACGATTTAAATCGTCTGGAGTTGCGAATTTGCGATTTAGTCACAGATCCTATTGCATTATTAGCGATTACAGCTTTACTAGAAACGCGTTTGTTGCAAATAATTAATAACCCCAACATCGATCCTTTTGTTAAAAGTACCTTCTCTCCTGAAGAATTAATCTCGATTACAGCCCAAAACGAAATTGCTAGTGCAACTGCAAGCTTAGATGCTCAATTAGTTCATTGGGTTGACGGAAGAACTATCAAAGCCTCTTATTGGATTAACGAACTTTACTCCACTGCTTTCTCGATCGCTAAGCAACAAGGTTTTGGATGCTTCCTCTCACCACTGCAAAAAATTCTCCGTGAAGGAAACCAAGCTCAACAATGGCTACAGCTCCACGGTTTGGGTGTAAGCAGCAGCAATGTCATTACCCAAGCTATTCGCTCAATTCAAGAACGAGAATTAGAACTTGAGGATAAATTGTGTTCTCCTTCAGTGGTTTAACACAGCTCTGTTTTTTTTCTAAAAGATGGTATATTTTGGCGGAAACACAAAAATCTCTCATCCCCAGAATTTTACTGTCTTTTCACATTCCCTTTAAATTCTCTTCATATAAGGATTTTTAAAGTATTATTACTAGTTTAATTTTTTTTATAGATTGTTATGGATTGATGATGATTAATAAAAATTATAT
>JBCBQE010000071.1:0-13478 GCA_039820385.1 Cyanobacteria bacterium J06635_10 | reverse complement strand
CTCAAGAAGGTGAGAATAACCAAGCAACTTCCTCCCCCCCTCAAGAAGGTGAGAATAACCAAGCAACTTCCTCCCCCCCTCAAGAAGGTGAGAATAACCAAGCAACTTCCTCCCCCTCTCAAGAAGGTGAGAATAACCAAGCAACTTCCTCCCCCTCTCCGCAAGCGGAGAGGGGGATTGAGGGGGTGAGGTTCCGATATCTGATCGTCGCTGCGGATTTAGCAGAGCGTCTTTCGGAAACCTTTGGTGCGAAGTTAACTGTTAAAGCTACTTTCAAAGGCAAGGATTTAGAAAATTCGACTTACCGTCATCCATTATTTGATAGAGAGTCTCCGGTAATTATCGGTGGCGATTACATTACAACTGAATCCGGTACTGGCTTGGTACATACTGCCCCCGGTCACGGTCAAGAAGATTACATTGTCGGTCAGCGCTATAATTTACCAATTCTTGCGCCGGTGGATGCAAATGGTAAGTTTACTGAGGAAGCCGGGAAATTTGTCGGATTAAAAGTTGTCGGTGGAAAAGACCAAATTAGCGAAGGTAATCAAGCAATAATTGATGCTTTGACAGAAGCCAAATCCCTGATAAAACACGAACCCTATGCTCACAAATATCCTTATGATTGGCGGACAAAAAAACCAACAATTTTCCGCGCTACCGAACAGTGGTTTGCTTCAGTAGAGAAATTTCGCGAAACTGCACTCGAAGAGATTAAATCCATACAATGGATTCCCGCACAAGGGCAAAATCGGATCACACCCATGGTTGCCGATCGCAGCGATTGGTGTATTTCCCGTCAGCGCAGTTGGGGTGTACCGATTCCGGTATTCTACGACGAAGAAACCAACGAGGTGGTTTTGAATGAAGAAATCATCAAACACGTACAAGCAGTGATCGCCGAAAAAGGTTCCGATGCTTGGTGGCAATTGTCGGTAGAAGATTTAATGCCGGAGAAATACCGTAATGACGGTAGAAAGTACCGTAAAGGTACGGATACGATGGATGTATGGTTTGATTCTGGCTCTTCTTGGGCATCCGTAGTAGAACAGCGTCCCGAATTACGTTATCCGGCAGATGTATATTTAGAAGGTTCCGATCAACACAGGGGTTGGTTCCAATCGAGTTTACTTACCAGCGTTGCAGTTAACGGTGTGGCACCTTATAAAACTGTGTTAACTCACGGTTACACTTTAGACGAAAAAGGATTTAAGCAAAGTAAATCTTTAGGTAACGTAATTGACCCCAGAGTAGTCATTGAAGGTGGTAAAAATCAGAAGCAAGATCCCGCCTATGGTGCTGATGTATTGCGGCTGTGGGTTTCTTCGGTAGATTACACCAATGACGTAGGTATTGGTAAAAATACCTTGAAGCAAATCATGGATATCCGCAACAAGATTCGCAACACGACGCGTTTCTTGTTGGGTAATTTGCACGATTTTAATCCGCAAACAGATGCAGTAGCATTCGAGGATTTAGCAGAAATTGACAAATATATGCTGCATCGGATAGCAGAAGTATTTTCTGAAGTTACGACAGCTTATGACACCTTTCAATTTTCTCGCTTCTTCCAAAGCGTACAAAATTTCTGCATCGTGGATTTATCCAACTTCTACTTAGATGTGGGTAAAGATAGATTATATATCAGTAGTGTAAATGGCGATCGCCGTCGTAGTTGTCAAACGGTGATGCAGATAGCGCTGGAGAATTTGACGAAAGCCATTGCTCCGGTATTGTGTCACATGGCGGAAGATATTTGGCAATTTCTACCTTACGAAACCCCTTACAAATCAGTATTTGAAGCGGGTTGGGTACAGTTAGAAGAGAAATGGAAAAATCCCGAATTAGTTAAATTCTGGGATAAAATTCGCCAAATCCGTAACGATGTAAATAAGGTATTAGAAGAAGCCAGAATCGACAAAATGATTGGTTCTTCCTTAGAAGCGAAAGTTTTACTTTACATCAAGGATGAGGAGTTACGCAATTCAGTAAAATCGCTGAATGACAACAGTAAAAACGGTGTAGACGAACTTCGGTACTTTTTCCTTACCTCTCAAGCAGAAATATTAGATTCTCCTGAAATAGAAGAACTTGAACATAAATTGCAATCGGACAACTGGGATATTGGTGTAACAAAAGCAGAAGGCGAAAAATGCGATCGATGTTGGAATTACTCCACCAAAGTCGGAGAATCAAAAGAACATCCGCTATTGTGTGAAAGATGTGTTTCGGCATTAGCGGGAGAATTTTAATCAATGAACAATGAACAATGAACAATGAACAATTAATTAATGAATAATGAACAGTTAGGAGTAAAGAAATATAGTTATTTCAATGAAAAAAGAGTAGTTAGCAGTGGGATTATTTTGGTCACTTGCGACTGGGGAGCAAAATGCTCCCACTACAAAAATTAATCGAACAAACTATATTTTGCCATCCACTTCCTCACTGTTAACTGTTCACTGTTAACTGTTCACTGTTAACTGTTCACTGTTCACTGTTCACTGTTCACTGTTAACTGTTCACTGTTAACTGTTCACTGTTCACTGTTCACTGTTCACTGTTCACTGTTCACTGTTCACTGTTCACTGTTAACTGTTCACTGTTCACTGTTCACTGATTCAAAGTTTTTTCAACAATTCCTGAGTCAATTGAGCAAACGCTTTTGAACCTCCTGATTGAGGATTGCTTAAAACTACGGGCATAAAACTATCAACAGCTTTAGCAACGTTGACATCAACTGGTATTTGTGTTTGACAGATTTTTTCCGCACCATAATCTTGATAAACGCGGTTAATTACTTGTTTGTAATATCTTCCAGTTAACATATTACTATTGGACATTGTAAAGACAATTCCCAACATTTGAATATCTATATTTACTTCGTGTTCGTGACTTTCTTTTAACTGAGCAATTCGTCTTTCTAATAACTGAATACCCACTACTGATAAAGGTTCGGGCTTAGCAGGAAGAACGTAATAATTACTAGTAGCTAAAGCACTGCGAGTTAAAAGATTGTAGCCAGGAGCGCAATCGAGAAGAATGAAATCATAATCAGCGCGTATTGGTTCTAATATCTTACCCAGTAAAACTCTTTCAAAACGATTCCAAATCGCTTCAAAGTCATTTTCACCAAGATTTACTGCTTGTTGGTGCAGCATTTGTGAGACTACAAATTCATCATACAGGTCAATATCTCCCGGGAGCAAATCAAGCCCAGAAAGATTACTCACGCTTGGTTGAATAATCTCTTGAATTGTCAATTTTTCCCTTGCCGATGACTTGACAATATCATCGATCAAATATCTTAAAGTCCGTCTTTTTTTCCGCAGTTTGGCAAAATCAATCGGCGACATTAAACTAAGGGTAGCGCTGATTTGGGTATCTAAATCCAGCACAAGCACCCGCTTCCCATGATTTTTAGCCAAACAAGTCGCCAAATTGACGGTGAGAGTTGTTTTACCAACCCCGCCCTTCATATTTGCAGTCGAAATTACATATCCCATTTATTAACTCCTCTGTTAACGCATTCCCAATTAGTTAACGTGAATATCTCTATAAGAGTGAAAATTACAGCATTTTAGATTTTTCAATATTGCAAAAATTAGCTTTGAGGGGCACCCATGAGAAATTTTTTAGGAGAACAAATTTCTCATAGGAACCCTTGAAGATGTTTTCTCATTAAGGCAGTCAAATTATACCAGTGAGTTGATTATTGATAAACCCACTCTTTGTTAAATAAAACTTCAAACCCGAATTGCTCGCCTTAAAAATTGCCTTCTTATCAGTCTTTACATCTACCGCTCTAGGCTTAAAAATTATTTGATTTCATCTCAAGGTAACTTAATATTTTTTGTCAATAAACTTCGTAAGCGACGCAATTTAGAAGTAAATTAGTATAGCAAATCACATTTTCCATTAAGATTATTAGCGGCAATTTGTTTACCTACTTCTTTGTTAGAGAGCGAAAATCCGGCATTGCTGATTTAAAGTATGAATTTGATTTAACTTAAACATATGGGTTTAATTCCCCACCGCTCAAAGGTGAAAGAATTGGGTTGGGGTTTAAATCCCCATAGATATTCCAAACAACTTCGGCACTTCGGCTCTTCCGCTCAAACCTTCGTTTAATGGATAACCGAAACCGATGTCTCGACGGCGTGCACAGTGCAACGTCTCAAAATCTTGATTCATAAACTGAGTAGGCAACGCCATAAATTTTAATCATTCAGTAGTAATGCCAAAGTTGCGATTTATCTGTGACAACCAATAAAAACCTTGTGCTATTTACCACACTTTTTATGACAATTATGGGTTTATACTGAGACGGCAAAATATGAGTTAACTTAATTTAAGCTGGCGATGGAAAAAAAACGGAATTATAAATAAAGTAGTATTAATAGCTGCTCCAATACTAGCTATTATCGTTTTCGTAACGCTTCGACTGATTAATCTATCACCTTCAGAAAGTACGACAGCTGCAGTTACAGTGCTTTGTGCCCTATGGTGGAGTTTTGAGACAATTCCGATTCCTGTTACATCTTTGATTCCTTTCGTCATATTTCCCATCGCTGGTGTTGTTAACCATAAGCAAGTAGCGAATGCCTACGGAAATCATATTGTTTTATTGCTGCTGGGTGGATTTATTCTTTCAACCGCAATGGAAAAAAGCGGCGTACATAAGTACCTTGCCATTTCAATAGTGCGTTTGGTTGGCGGTAGTGGAAGTAAAAACCTCGTCTTGGGATTTATGCTCGCTTCAGCATTCTTAAGCATGTGGATCTCAAACACTGCAATTACTTTGATGCTATTACCAGTAGCGATCGCAGTTTTAGAACAGTATGAGGAAAAACAAGTCGTAACTCCACTATTACTTGGTTTAGCCTATGCAGCAAATATTGGAGGTATTGGTACACCCATAGGTACACCCCCCAATCTTATTTTCTTTAGTCAATATTCCGAACTTGCGGGTAAATCCTTCAGTTTCCTAGACTGGATGAAGATAGGAGTACCAGTAGTTTTACTCATGATACCTCTAATGTGGTTGTGGTTAACACGCAATTTAAAGAATAGCTCCAAACTTTCTTTACCCACACTCGATCCAATGGATCTTGCTCAGAAACGGGTTTTAATTATATTTAGTATTACCGCTTTAGCATGGATGACTCGTACTCAGCCTTTTGGTGGCTGGAGTGTACTATTGGGAACGCCTGGAGTGGGAGATAGTACTGTGGCATTATTAATGGTCGTACTTATGTTCGTTGTACCTGATGGTAAAGGGCTCCCTAGATAATTTTTTTCTCCTAAAAAAATTATCTAGGGTACCCGTAAAGGAGGAAAATTGCTTGATTGGGAAACTGCCTCTGAGATTCCTTGGGGAATACTTCTCTTATTTGCCGGTGGTATTGCGATCGCGAAGCGCATGCGTGAGCGGCTTATCGCCGATGCTTTCTCTTCTTCTGGACTAAGTATTCAGTTAGGACAAGTACTCTCGGGAGTATCAATTTTACCAAAGTTAATTACGATCGCAACTGTCTGTACTATAGTAACTTTTCTTACAGAAGTAACTAGCAATACTGCCACAACTAGCCTAATGATGCCAATTTTAGGAGCAGCAGCATTACAAGCAAATTTAGATCCCACTCTACTGATGATTCCAGCAACACTTAGTGCCAGTTGTGCTTTTATGCTGCCAGTGGCAACTGCACCTAATGCTATAGCTCATAGTACGGGAAAATTCCCCATCAATCGTATGATAAGGGAAGGGTTAATTTTGAACCTGATTGGTGTGGTGGTAATAACTGGATTATCTTATATCATGCTGGGTTAGTATTCCTTTTCATTAATTGTGATGGGTATAAATTGTTTCTACCCCCTCTTCCCCATCTACCCCCTCTTCCCCCTCCCTAATACCACCAATCATATTTAAAAAACTCGACCTTCTTCAAATCCAAACTGAATGTAATGTTGAGTTGCAGCATCTAAGTCATTGCCAAAGGCAGCAATCAAATCGGGGAAGGAATTTAGATATTGGGCTTCATTAAAAGTATCTAACCCTCGACCTTCTGTAAATCCATAATCAATATAATGTATAGTTGCAGCTTCTAAAGCTCGATCGTAGGGAAGCGAGCCGAAGGCATCGATCAAATCACCATTAGAAGCTAAATATTGGTCAGCCTCTGCTTCAATATTACCAAGACCGGTGATAAAATCGGGATCTTCAAGATTGGCTAAGATATTCTCCCGATTAGAAAATGTTAATGGACCATCAAAAGTAAAAGTAAACGTATCTTGTCCATTATCATTATCAATTGTTAAGGTCGTTGTGGTAACTGTATCTTGTCCGTCATCAACGGTTGAGGTAGTTAAGGTAACCGTATCTCGATCGTTACCAAAGATTGAGGTGCTTGAGGAACTTGAGGTAGCCATATTTTTTTCTCAAATGTTTTTTTGTACAAATAATATAAACTACATAGGAGAATAAAATAAATCAACGCTTTACAATAAATAAACAGCTTCAAACTCTTTTATCTTCCTGAATATGAATTTAATTCTATGCCACACAACAGCAGATTTTGATGCGCTGGGAGCGGCGGTAGGAATGACGCGGTTGCTTGAGGGCAGCAAGATTGTTTTACCTGGTGGCTGTCATCCTGCGGTTAAGGATTTTTTGGCGCTGCATCGGGATGAATATCCGCTGATTGAACGGCGTGCGGTAATTACTGAAGATATTCGTTGTTTGGCTGTAGTTGATACTCAACAGAGAGACCGTTTGGGAAAGGCTGCCCAATGGTTCGACCTACCTCATTTAGAGAGAGTTATTGTTTACGATCATCATTTAGAACAAACCCTTGATATTCCAGCCACAGAGTCTCATATTTATCCAGTGGGTGCGGCTACTACTTTGGTGGTGCAGGAGTTGCAAAAACGAGAAATTTCTTTGACTCCTACGGAAGCTACTGTGATGGCTTTGGGTATCCATGTTGACACTGGTTCTCTCACTTACGACCAAACTACACCAGAAGATGCTTTAGCTTTGGCTTGGTTGATGCAGCAGGGTGCTAGCTTGTCGGTGGTTGCTGAGTATGCAGAGCCGGGTTTATCGCCGCAGTTACAGCAGTTGTTGAAGATTGCTTTGGAGGATATTGAGACGCAAAAGGTACGCGGTTATAAAGTTGCTTGGGTAATTATCAAAACTGAAGATTTTGTTCGTGGTTTATCGGGTTTAGCGTCGGAATTAGTTGATTTGATGGAAATTGACGCTTTGTTACTCGCTCACGAATTTAATAAAAAAGGTGGCAATCGTTTATCGATAATTGGGCGATCGCAAATTCCGGAGACTAATCTTAACCGTATTTTTGCACCTTTGGGTGGTGGAGGTCATGCTAAAGCTGCCTCAGTAAGTTTAAAAGATCTAAATTCCGGTGAAATATTAAATAAAATTGTCTCTGAGTTGAAAAACTCGATTCCCCATCCACCGACGGCAAGGGATTTGATGTCTTCTCCGGTGCGTACTATATTACCGGATATCAGTATTTCCGAAGCACATCGAACTTTATTACGTTATGGACATTCTGGTTTGTCGGTGGTTGATGCTTCAAGGAATTTAGTTGGGATAATTTCTCGGCGCGATTTGGATATTGCTTTGCATCACGGCTTTGCTGGTGCGCCAGTCAAAGGCTATATGTCAAAGAATCTCAAGACGATTGCACCAGATGCGGAATTACCGGAAATTGAATCTTTGATGGTGACTTATGATATCGGGCGTTTACCAGTTTTAGAAAACGACAAATTAATCGGAATTGTGACTCGTACTGATGTTTTAAGGGAATTACACCAACAAACCTCAGACGAGAAGAGAGTTGCAAAGGAAAGAGAAAATCCAGAAACTCCTACTTTAGGTGAATTGCGATCGCGACTTGCACCTGCTTTATGGGAGTTTCTCACGAAGGTATCTTTGGCTGCGAAACAACGGGGTTGGCATTTATATTTAGTTGGCGGTGCGGTGCGGGATTTATTGTTAGCGAATCCGGATGAGCCTTTATTGATTCCAGATATTGATATGGTGGTTGATGGTTTTCACAATGCAGCGGATGTTGGTGCTGGTGTGGAGTTGGCTTCTGCTATTCAGCAAATTTACCCCGGTGCGCGTTTGGATGTTCACGGTGCTTTTCAAACTGCTGCCTTGTTGTGGCACAACGATCCAAAGTTAGGTTCTTTATGGGTGGATATCGCTACAGCGAGAACGGAATTTTATCCTTATCCAGCGGCGAATCCGGAGGTAGAAGCAAGTTCAATTCGTCAAGATTTATATCGCCGCGATTTTACAATTAATGCTTTGGCATTGCGGTTAACACCTCCGCAGCCAGGGAAACTATTAGATTTCTTTGGCGGGTTATTAGATTTACAAGCTAAACAAATTCGAGTTTTACACGCTAATAGCTTTATTGAAGATCCCACAAGAATTTACCGTGCTGTACGTTTTGCAGTACGTCTGGGTTTTCACTTAGAAAAACAAACCGAAGAATATATTCGTTACGCAATTGAAAGTGGTGTTTACGACCGTACAGTACAAGAAAATTCTAAAACACCTGCTTTACAAACTCGTTTAAAGTCGGAATTAAAATATATTTTGCAAGCAACGTATTGGAAACCAGCTTTACAAATGCTGGGAGAATTAGAAGCGTTACAGTGCATTCATCCGACTTTGGAATTAGATGAAGATTTATTGCGGCAGTTGCATTTAATGGAACGTTGTTTGCAACGGTTTGATTGCGAGCAGCAAAAATTTACTCACTGGCAGATGCGTTTGGAAGCGATAATCGCTCGTTTAGCACCAGAATATCGGGGAAAAGTAGCAAAAAATCTGCAATTTCCAGATGACAGTATTAAAAGATTAGAAAAATTAGCCGAAGCGAAAAATAGCATTATAGAACATTTAGATAAATGTCAAAAGCCTTCGGAAGTAGTTAAGTTTTTGCGGAAATACGACTTACCAATGTTGATGTTTATCGCATTGCAAAGCCCGCGAATTATTAGACGCTCTCTTTGGCATTATTTGACGGTGTTATCGAATGTTAAACCGCTTTTAAATGGCAATGATTTGAAAAAAATGGGGTATAAACCGGGAGCGCAATATAAGGAAATTCTGGATAGCTTATTAGCGGCTTCTTTGGATGGGGAAATTGAGGATAAGAGTATGGCGGAGGAGTTTTTGAAGAGGAATTATCCAAGGTAGATAATATATTTCTTTAAACGCAAAGGAGCGCAAAGGTAAGCGCGGAGTAACGCTGAGTTATTTAGTTAATTTACTTTACTGTTATGGAGTACACATTGAAAACATCCACCTGTATATGTTTGGAACTTTTAGCTAGTCTAACTATACATAATAAATCAAGAGACTTTATAAATTGGATATTATGTTTCCAAGACAGTTTCAACGTTTTCAACTTGTGAGTCTTGGGTTTTCTCTACTTCTATTGGTAGCTTGGGTTATTTTTGTCTACCAAGTTTCACCACTTAGAGATCCAACCTTTCAACCCAATGCCGCAAATGCTGGTTCCTTAGTACCTTGGCTTTCTGGTGTCACAGAAGATAATTGGTATTTGGCAGCTAATATTTTGGCATTTCTACTATCTACTAATATCGCGCTTATTTTCGCTCAAAAAATACCAGATAACGAAAATAATTGGTTTCTACGTTTCATACTTACAATTGGAGTATGGATAATGCTATTTGGTATTTTGTGGTATGTATTTTTGTATTACTTATTATCTCAAATGCTAGCTGATTAAAGTCGTATTTATCAGATTTGTGCTCGATTATGAACTGAGATGCCCTCTTGCTCGTTATAAGGTTAAAATCCCTATTCTACTCCCTTCCTGGTGGAAGATTACCTAATGGATTGAGGGAGGGAGTGAGAAAAGGAGAAATTCTTATAGGTAATCTTAGAGCGTGATAGGAGTATGAAATCAAAGCACTTAAGCGCAACTAGTAACGCCAAAAATAGATTCCAAACTAACTAATTTTTTGCTCTTTTTTCGCTTCAACGTAAGCGGCATAAACACCTTGAACGTTATACCAATTTAAGAAAATCCGAGCTAATTCCAAAGCTAATTGCGGTTTACCAGATTTGATTAACCATCGTAATAATGGAGCCATTGTTCGCTCATTTACCGCACCATTCAGCGAAAGAACACCCCAAAGTAAGCGGTGTAACCAAGTCATTTGAATCATCATTCGTACATTCCATGTAGGATGCTTTTGATAAAACAAAACCCCCATTCTTCCACGTTGAATTTCTTTATCAATTAAATTAGGAATTTGCTCTAAATTAAAAGCTGGATGCCAATGATAACCCACAGCTTGGGGACATTTAATTAATTGTAAACCCAAATTTTTCAACCGCACACCTAACTCTAAATCTTCCCAACCATAAAGTTGAAAACCAGTATCGAAAAGTCCAGCCTTTTCTAACCAATGTTTAGGAATAGCAACATTTCCTGTAGCAAAAAAAGCGGCAGAGTAATCAGTTAATTTATACGGTTCGGAAGTAGGATTATCAAAATTAGCTGTGTTAATTACTGCACCATAAGTAAAAAATTTGTCATTCCCTAACTTTTTTTGTCCCTCAGTCAAAGCATCTGCATGAGCTTGGAGAAAAGTTTCTGTAACAACTAGATCGCTATCAATAAAAATAATTGTATCACCCTTTGCTTTTTCTACCCCCAAATTCCGCGCCGCAGCAGGCCCCATATGTTCTTGCTCAAAGGTTCGCACGTGGGAAAATTCATCTTTGTCTGCTTCCAACCACTGCAAAGTACCATCAGTAGAACCATCATCTACCAAAACAATTTCGTAACCCGTTACCACACCAGACGGACTCAAACTTTGTGTCTCTAAAGCTTTGAGGCACTTTTCTAAAATTGGTTTGCGATTGTAAGTCGGAATAACAATACTAAAAAACACAGTTTCACCCCCAACACTATTCCCTTCACAATAGGACAGTTACAACTGTTACGCTGTTCCTTACCTTACTGTGGTTACGGAAATTGTCGATCGCTATTTGTCTTTAAAGTATTCCTAATATCACAAGTAAAAAAAACCTAGTTAATAAAAACAAAGCAATCGTTTCTCAATTTCATAAATTCAGATTATTAACTCAAATTAGCGGCGAATATAATTTGTTGTAAATTAAATTAACCAAAGGCAAAGTGATACATGACGGCAAAGTTAAGCAAAGGAATAATCATTAATAGAATTAGCCAAGGATTTTTACCTAGTTTTTTGACAATATTTACAAAAGCGATTATTAAGACAATCAGAGGGATAATATTAACTAGAGGAATTAACAGGACGATTGTCCACCAAGGTGATTGGTTACCAGCTTTATACATTACCCAAAATTGAAGCAAAGGAACCCATGCAAACCAAGCATTAGGCTCTCCTAACTTTTGATAAATAGCGTAAAAGCAATAGGAGGTGAATAGATATATCGTAAGCTGGATAATTAAGTTAAAGAGTCCCTCAACAGCCTCGCCAGATCCAGAATTGCTTTGTGCAATCAAATAGACAAAGCTCCAATCTAAATTTAGTAATGACATAATCATCCTTAAGTAACTACTTAAACCAGATATCAATATCTGATGATTTTACTGTTTTTTTTTGGATATGTCAGCGAGAAAAAACACATTAATATTGATATTTACTGGAGTATATTTTTTTGTTGATAAACACTTAAAATGCAGTTGAAAATGAAAATAATAAAATAATTATTAACTTTAAACCTAAATCAGCAACCACATTTCTCGCTAATAAGAAAAAAGTCATCAATTTGACCTTTTATATTTCCATATTAGTTTGTTTCCAGGATTTATGCTGAAGATTTTAATTACAACAATACTTAAGTAAGTATGTATATATTCTCTATAAAATACTGAATAAGTAGAAATACTGAAGAGAAAATACCTAAATTAATAAGATAATGAGCAAACGTCGTTTTTCAGCATCGAGAAAATAAATGGGTCGCGCCAAAAAGGTTGTCTTAGCATATTCTGGTGGAGTAGATACATCAGTGTGTATTCCCTACCTCAAACAAGAATGGGGAGTAGAAGAAGTAATTACCCTAGCAGCAGATTTAGGGCAAGGAGAAGAATTAGAACCAGTTCGTGAAAAAGCTCTCAAGTCTGGTGCAAGTGAATCCCTTGTAGTAAATGTCCAAGAAAGCTTTATTAAAGATTATGCTTTCATGGCTATTCAAGCTAACGCTATCTACGAAAATCGTTATCCTCTGGCAACTGCCCTTGCACGTCCATTAATTGCCAAGATATTGGTAGAAACAGCCCAAACATACCAAGCCGATGCGATCGCCCACGGTTGTACTGGCAAAGGTAACGATCAAGTTCGTTTCGATGTAGCTGTTGCGGCTATGAATCCCAATCTTAAAATACTCGCACCTGCAAGAGAATGGGGTATGAGTCGGGAAGAAACTATTGCTTATGGGGAACGGTTTGGTATTCCCTCACCAGTTAAAAAATCTTCCCCTTACAGTATTGACAAAAATCTACTCGGTAGGAGTATTGAAGCTGGATTATTAGAAGATCCATCATATGAACCCCCAGAAGAAGTCTACGAAATGACAAAGGCGATCGCCAATACTCCTAACGAACCAGAGTACGTCGAAATCGGTTTTGTTAAAGGTATTCCCACAACTCTCAACGGCGAATCCAAAAATCCAATTGAAATGATTTCACAACTCAACCAATTGGTGGGTAATCATGGTGTAGGGCGCATCGATATGATCGAAAACCGCTTGGTGGGGATCAAATCGCGGGAAATTTACGAATCTCCAGCAATGGTGGCATTAATTCAAGCACATCGGGATTTGGAAAGTTTGACTTTGACAGCGGATGTCACCCAATATAAGCGGGGCATTGAAGAAACTTACAGCCAATTAATTTACAATGGCTTGTGGTTTAGTCCCCTCAAAGCCGCACTTGATGCCTTTATTCAAAAGACACAAGAACGAGTTTCTGGAAGCGTAAGAATGAAACTTTTCAAAGGTAACGCTACAATTGTTGGTCGTCGTTCCGAAAATTCCCTTTATAATCCAGAAATGGCAACTTACGGTGCTGAGGATCGATTCGATCACAAAGCTGCTGAAGGTTTTATTTATGTTTGGGGCTTGCCTACTCGCATTTGGGCACAACAGAAATAATTACTATTAATTTGTAGAGACGTAAAATTTTACGTCTCTACATTTTGTGCGATGAATATTATGTTATTCTTCAGCACTTTGCTCTTCAACCTGGCGCGATTCTAACCACAGAGGTACAGCTATCAAAGCCACAAGAGCAAGCAAGGCTAAAATAGTAAATTTACTTACCCATTGCACCAACTGTTCCAAAGAGACTACCTTGCCAGCGAAAAAAGCCAAAGAAACCATTGCACCAGCCCAAGCCCCAGCGCCTAAAAAATTG
>JBCBQE010000070.1:0-13717 GCA_039820385.1 Cyanobacteria bacterium J06635_10 | reverse complement strand
TTGATTTGAGGAAATTCTGCATAAAAATTACTCACACTCAAAAAATATTCTGGCGTTGCTAAGACAATTACTTTTTCACCCCATTTATGCAACCAAGGTTTCAATTTCAAAGGCGCAACAGGGGTACACAGCCAAATTTCTGTCGGTTTTAATTTTCTTAAAGCTGTTGCAGCTGCAGCTATAGTCATACCTGTAGCAATGCCATCATCAATTAAAATAATAGTTGCTCCCTCTACATTTACCTGAGGACAAGCAGGACTCAATTGTGCCTCTAAAGACTTAGCATAGTCTATAGCTGCATTTAAACTTGCTTGACGTTTTTGTTGGGAATAAAATCTGAAACGAAATGGCCTATTTTCTGACCAAATAAGACTTCCTGAAGCTGTCACTGCACCAATGGCTAATTCCTCATTTTGGGGATGACTAATCTTTTTTGCTACTTCTATTTTTAAAGGGCAATCAAGCAAACGCGCGACTGGTAAAGCTACTGGCAATCCCCCTCTTGGTAAAGCATAAACAATTGGTATTGGCTCCCTTTGGGTTTCAACTGCCTGTTTGTTTAGCTGAGTACGAATTGCTCGCGCTAACTCCTCACCAGCAGCTTCGCGATTTTGAAAAAGTGGGTTGTATAACATGATTTATTAGGCACTTTACAATGGCATTGCCTTGAATTTCCCTGTAGTCTACTTAAAATCGCTGATATAATTATAGGTTTATAGATATAAGTATTACGCAAAAAAGCCTAGCCCAACCTATATTTTTAGAGTTAATTTATTGCATTTGGCGATCGTCGTGGAAGCTCGCGCAGAGTAACCCCTTTGAAATGGGGAGTAAATGTGTGAACTTGTTTATTGTTTGCGGCGCAGATTATCTTCTCAAAGACAAGTTTAATTTCAGTTCAACAACACCTCCCGGCGTAAGCTAGAAAAGGGTATCACAAAAATTTCAGATGAGCAGCGAAAACCAATTAAGTCTTTTCGATAACTCAAACTTTAATCAAAAAGAGCTTATTCCCACAGATGCCAAAATTCCCATTCCTCAAGGGACTTATCCAAGCATGATAGAATTGGCAGAGCATTGCAATAATTGTCATCGTTGTCAGCTTGGAGATACTCGCCAAAATGCCGTCGTAGGAAGAGGAAATCTTCAAGCATCTATTATGATTATCGGGGAAGCACCAGGTCAAAATGAAGATGAAACTGGATTACCTTTTGTTGGGCGTGCTGGACAACTTCTTGAAAAAATTTTAGCCTCAGTAAAACTCGATAATGAAAAAGATGTATATATCGCTAACATTAATAAATGTCGTCCTCCAGGTAATCGCAATCCAACAGCTGAAGAGATTAAGGCTTGTAAACCATACCTTTTAGAACAAATTCGTTTAGTAAATCCAAAAATCATCCTTTTGACAGGTGCCACAGCCCTTAAAGGTTTACTCGCAGAAAAACGCGGAATTACCAAAATTCGCGGACAATGGATACAGTGGCAAGAGCGTTTGTGTATGCCTATTTTTCATCCTTCATACTTACTACGTAACCCTTCCCGTGAAGTCGGTAGTCCTAAATGGTTAATGTGGCAAGATATACAAGCTGTGCGGTCAAAGTTTGACGAAATTCAGAACAATTAGTTCTACTCCCCTCCTTGCCAGCGGGGAGGGGTTAGGGGTGGGGTTGCTTCATCCACCCGACAAAAAACGTTATAAAATTCTGTGAATTAAACTTTTGACCTATCTGTTAAGATCTCATATCCAGTTTCTGTTACTAATACGGTATGCTCAAACTGTGCTGATAGTGAATTATCTACAGTTACCGCAGTCCAACGGTCGGATAAGATTTTACAAAATTTAGAACCAGCATTTAAAATTGGTTCAATTGCCAAAGTCATACCCTTACGCAATTTGACGTTAGGCATTTCACGAGTGCGGAAGTTAAACACGGAAGGTTCTTCGTGCAAGTTTCTACCAACACCATGTCCGGTAAAGTCCTCAACTACGCTAAAACCATTGGATTTTACATGGTCTTCAATAGCACCAGCAATATCAATTAAATATTTACCAGCTTTTACTTGCTCTATGCCTTTATAAAGAGCCTCTTCGGCAACACGGATTAGCTTTGCGGCATCAGGAGTTATTTCTTCAACGGCAATTGTAATACAAGAGTCACCGTGAAATCCCTGATAAAATGCACCCGTATCTACTTTTAAAACATCACCTGCACGAATGACTTTCTTAGGGCTAGGAATACCATGCACCACTTCGTTATTGATGCTAGAACAAATGGAACCAGGAAAACCGTGATATCCCTTAAAGCTAGGTGTTGCACCCATTTCTCGGATGCGTTTTTCGGCAATTGCATCCAAGTCTGCTGTAGTCATTCCTGGCTTTACCAACTCAGAAATTTCTTTTAATACGGTTGCGACAATTTTTGCCGATTGGCGCATAATTTCAACTTCACGCGGCGATTTGATTTCAATTCCCCTACGCTGTCTTTTTGGGCGAGTTTGTTGAGTTGGCACAGAAAGCAGGTTACTTAAGATGTTCATAAGATAATATAAGATAAGCGTGTTGCCGCTTGAATGTAAATGGATTTACTAGTTTAATTGAGAAACAATACTATATTTAAGTTAACTTATTTTGTGCCTATTGCCCTTAGTTAGGAAGAGCAGCCATGAGGAAGATGATGAGAATTTTTACTCCTAACTCCTAACTCCTAACTTAACTAATTATTTATTTTTCCTTGATCAGCTAAAATTGGTGGACCTGCGGTTACTACTATAATTTTATCTGGATGAAGTAACTCACGTGCGGCTTGATTTACTTCTGCTGTAGTGACTGCTTGAATTTTTTCAGTATAATTACGTATCTCTTCCGAGCCTAAACCTAATGCGTTATTTTTAATCATCCTGTAGGTTAATTCATCTGGGGAAGCGAGAGAAACGTTATAATTACCAGCCAAATTACGTTTTGCGATCTCCACTTCTGCATCGCTTACGCCTTTAGAGTGCAACTCTTTTAACAGTTGCCGCGTGCTGGCGATCGCCTTTGTCGTATCTTCTGGGCTAGTTTGCATTTCAATCAAAAATGTTCCAGAATTTTTACCCGCTAGGAAGCTACTATAAATACCGTAAGTCAAGCCCAAATTGTCACGTACTTGAGAACCAAGTCTACTCGATAAAGTATCGCCACCCAAGATATTATTTAAAACAATTGCTGCATAATATCTAGAGTCTTGGCGGTTAATTGCTTTATTTCCCATGAAAGTAATTGCTTGAGCTTTCCCTGGAACTAGTGAATTAACGCGAACAATTGATTTAGGTAAATTTATTGATGGGTATTTGACTTTGGGCTTTTCTCCCCAAACCCGCCAATTTCCAAATTCTCTTTGAATAAGTTTCTTCACTTCGGCTGGTTCAAAGTCGCCAACTAAAGCTAGTACTGTAGTATCGGGACGATAATGTTTTTGATGAAAATTGACTACATCGCGACGAGTAATTTGCTGTAAACTCTTTTTTGAAGAAAAACTGTGGGAAGGATGTGTTTTCGGAAAAATAGCTTGTAAAAAAGTTCTTTCAGCAACTTCTTGAGGATCGTCTAAATCCTGTTTGAGGGCGGTTATTGCTTGTTGGCGCGTTAGTTGCAATTGCTTGCTGGGAAAAGTCGGATTTTTGATCGCATCTCCTAGGGTTTCGATCAACACTGATAAATCATCCGACAAGCTGTTACCTTCAATATACACACCTTCACGGTAAGTATTAAAGTCTAAACTTGCGCCGCAATCTTCTATAATTCTAGCGATACTCAGAACATCTTTATCTTGGGTTCCATTCATCAAATTCTCTGCTACTAAAGATGCTAATCCTGCTGTATTCTCCGAGTCGAATTCTGCACCAGCTTTGATATATCCACCCAAAGTTACTGTCGGAGTACTTTTATCTGGTAACAGTAAAATCTCTAAACCATTAGGTAAAATAAACTTTTCTGGTAGAGTTCGATTTTTTGAAGCGATAGTCGAATTTACTTGTGGTAGATACTTAGTTACATCCTCGTTTGCTCTAGCACTTTTAGAGAAGTGTTCGTTGTGTTCTAATTTAACTTCTTCACTAGGGGCTTTTTCTTGAGCTTTTAACTCAGTTGGTTTAAAAAAACCTAATCTTCGCTTTTGCTGTTTAAGATATTTTTGGGTTACACGTTGTACATCTTGGACTGTTACTTGTTGAATGGCTGCTAAATAACGGTCTGTATAAGTATAATCACCAGTAGTAGCTTCATCATTACCCAACTGCATTGCTAAAGAAGTAATGTCGCGATTACTTAAAATTACTGAAGCTTTTAACTGAGCTTTTGCTCTATTTAATTCTTCTAAGGTAACTTCTTTATTCGCTAACTTAGCAATTTCCCGATCGATTATTAATTCAATTTTGGACAACTTTTGACCGGAATTTGCTGTTACTAACAGTTCATACCAACCTGCGTCTTGCAAACTGATTACACTCGCTTCAATGTCACTAGCTTTTCCCGAATCTAATAAGGCTTGATACAGACGCGAATTTCTTCCTTCAGCCAATATATAATCCATTACGTCCAAAGCTGGTACATCCTTGTGTTTTGCAGAAGGTAGTGGATATATAGCTTGGAGTAAGGGAGCAGCCCCGGGTTGTTTTAGTACAATCGGTTCAGAAATTTTAGTTATATTATCGGAAACAGAATCAGAAAATGTTTGATTAACTGGAATTTTTTCTAAATATTTTGTATTTTGATTTCTCGGTATTTTTCCAAATATTTCTTTTACGGCTTTAATGGTTTTAGCAGTTTCAAAATCACCAACAATTACTAATATTGCATTGTCGGGGTTATAAAACTTATTGTAATACTGCTTCACCTGCCCTACAGTAAATTTTTCTACATCTTTGTCAGTACCACCTACAGGCAATCCATAAGGATGATTGGCAAAAGCCGCACGCATCAAAGCCCGATTCAGCCGGTACTCTGGACTATTTTCGTAACCCTTCAATTCCGAAATTACTACCTGCTTTTCACTTTCTAACTGCTTCGTTTCAATCGCAGCATTCTGCATTCTATCTGCTTCTAAAGTCAAAAGCGCTTTTAACTTATTGCGTTCTGCCGTACTGTAATATACCGTTTGATCGTGACTGGTAAAAGCATTTGAATCGCTACCTAAGGCACTGAAAAGTCGCCCAAACTGTACGGGACGATTTTTTGTGCCTTTGAACATCATATGTTCTAACTGGTGAGCAATACCATTAACACCTTGTTTTTCGTTACGAGTTCCCACCTTATACCACATTTGCACGCTTACTACTGGTGCTGTGTGTGCTTCTTTGGTTATAACTGTAAGACCATTTTCTAATGTAGTTTTACGAACGTTTTCTGCAACTGTCAGTATTCTATTTTCTTTTGTCACTAATTCTTTGCAATTATTTACGCATTTTGACACAGCTATAGTTTTACTGTAGCTAAATTCACCGCCAAAAAATAGAGCTAGGATCGCTGCTAGCCCTAAAAGTAAGGACGGAAAACTACAAATACGCAATAACGTAAAATATACAAACATTTATTTGCTTGATGTATCTGTAAACTTAACTACAGATTTTTCTATGAATATAGTCTAATCTACAGATTTAATCTGTTGCCGAGGCAACAGTACACAGATTGTTTATTCTACAGATAAAAGTAATTAATTTCAACTACATTTACAATTTAATTTTTGGTTGAATTGCGAATAAATTCCTACATGTTAATTATCTGCATCAGTAATGAAAGCAATTCTATAGACATAACCGCCTATTTGCTGCTTAGTTGATTCTAAAAAAAATTAACTAATATCTAAAATCTAATTTTTGGTTAAATTGCGAATAAATTCCAAAGGTAAATTGTCAGTATCAGCAATGAAAGCAACTTCATAAATACAATCGCCTATTTGCTGCTGAGTTGGTTCTAAAAGTATCTTTAAAGGCTTTATTAATTCTGGTTGGTTGCGGGATGCTTCGGCAAAATTTTCTTTAGTGCTTTTCAACCAACTCGGTAAATCGGGTACAACTTCGGTGATATCGAATGATAAATGATAATACCCTACATAATGTTCATCAGTAAAGGCATCCGCTGCCGGTTTTGGTTGAGGAATTTGAATTAATTCAATTCTTCCTCCCAATCCCTCCATCCAACAAGCCAAAGTATAACCCGTAGTAAAGCGCTCGCATACTTGAAAACCCAACTGTTCGTAAAAGGCGATCGCACAAAGGATATCCGCAGTCCGAATAGAAGCGTGATGCATCTTAAAATAGTATTGAAATATTTGATAACGTTGGTTAGCAGTTATCCGCCCTAGTGACTCGTGACATACTCCCACAGATACAACTTGTTGTAAATGTGGACTTCTCGGCAACTCCTGGTATCTCATCCAACATTAACCGTTACTCCTCCGGAGTCACAACGCGTAGGCGAAGCGTCTGCGGGAGGAGATACTTTAGTAACGATACGGGATGCCTCTTTGCACCGAGTTTTATTGCAATTAATTTTTTTTGCTTGTAGGCTGCATTTCTACATTTAATTGGGTTACACCTACTTCCTTGATAATATCATAAACCTTGGCTCGATTATCATCTCACCCCCGACACTTTGTGTAGACGGGAGGCAACTAGAGAGAGTGCTAACATTTGACTTTATTATTCAAACAACCTGAAATAAGGATAGCGTACCGGAACGCCGGGTTCTTTTTCTAAATCAAAGTTTATTACCTGCCAGCAAGACTCGGATGAAGTCTCATCGGGGCTAAAATCTACTGGTAAGCCGTACAATCGTGCAGAAGTAGCTTCTGAGTTTTGTCCGCGCCATGGCGAACTACGCTCTAAATAACCACCCATCAACTCTCGATACCGATGAGCAATAATCACTTTAGTTGCTCGATAGCCTTGGGTATAGAGTTTATCAAGCGCTTCGTGAATTTCAAACCTAATTCCATCGGGATGAGTATGCTGACGATACCATTCATCCTTCCATCTACGCCAATGCCGTCCAGATTGGAGGTGAATTAATTCGCTGGTTTTCGGATTAGCTTCAAAAGCTCCGTGTCTAGGACACAAATAAGTATCAGTTAATGTCAGTGCCGGAATAGTTTGACGGCAATGGGGGCACTGAATTTCGGGACCGAATATCGGGTACTGCAAGCCTGGATTCATCATGAAGTGTATATAAACATTTTTACTTTTATCATCATTTTGCTTGTTTAATTTTACACTTGCAATACAACTCCTATGGGTAATCACTTAAAAATTCAACTTATAATCTTTGAGTAAGCTTAGGAACTATATTCATTAGTAGAGCATGACTGAAATAAATTTATAGTTTTTTATGGGCATAAAAAGTTTCTTAATATTTCAGCTTGATTTAACATACTAATGACCATTTAAACGTTGAAACATAACGTCGTGATATTCTGGTCATACTCCAAGGCATATAGAGTTGGAGTAGGTTAACTGTTCACATGCTCCCATATTCATATTCTATCGTGTCTAGCAATTCCTACTGGTCTTCTCCCAATATTACGAGAGCAGCTTTCGTTGCAGCCAATGCAGTTGTTATGGGTTCGGTTAACGTTGCAACAGGAGCAAGTATTTGGTATGGCGCAGTCGTCAGAGGCGATGTAGAACGTATTGAAATTGGAGAATGTACGAATATACAAGACGGAGCAATTCTCCACGGCGATCCAGGTTCACCTACCATCTTAGAAGACCATGTTACCATCGGGCATCGAGCTGTAGTACATTCTGCATATATCGAACGCGGTACTTTAATCGGTATTGGCGCAGTAATTCTTGATGGGGTGCGTGTAGGAAGCGGAAGCATTATTGGTGCAGGTGCGGTAGTAACTAAGAATATACCTAGTTTATCCCTTGTAGTTGGCGTTCCAGGTAAAGTAATACGTCAAAATTCTCCCGAAGAGGCAGCAGAATTAATCGAACATGCCAAACGCTACCGAAAATTAGCTTTAGTTCATGCTGGGAAAGGTACGGATTTGGGATTTTATCCTTAGTCGTGAACCATGGAAGGTGACTAGACGATGGGGGATTAAAAATCACCCGATGTCCATTGATACCTCTGATGTGTGAGCGTAGCCTAATGCATTTTGTAAACATTCTTTACATGGGGTAGTGGAAAAATTTCCCACTTCAGTTAAAAATAAAAATGATAGCAGTTGATAAAACTTAAAATTTATCTCAAAGAGGGGTTCTAGATATGGATATGCGTGTAGTGATTGTTTTAGCACCACTTGCTGTTGCTGCAGGTTGGGCGTTATTTAATATCGGCTCTGCTGCACTACGACAATTGCAAACTTTTTTCAATAAAGAAGCGTAAATTTTTTTGATTATCGCTCGTAAACCGGCTGCTTTCCTTTATGGACAGTCGGTTTAATTAATTTAATTGGGTATTGCCCATAGGGCATGGGGGAATAAGCAGAAAAAAGGGACAAGGTAGAGGAAAAGTTAGGAGTTAAGAATTAGGAGTTATGAATTTAAAGTTATATAATTATTTACCTTTAAAATACAGCCTGCGCTCCTTCGGTCCAATTCCCACATTTGATATTTAAATGGATATAGAATCTTTAATAAAACCATTAAAGCGTTTTGGCGTTCATCTGGGATTGGAGCGCATTTACAAACTTTTAGCAAAGCTCGATAATCCACATCATCAAGTTCCAATTATTCATGTTGCTGGTACCAATGGGAAAGGTTCTGTTTGTGCCTATCTTTCTTCGGTTTTTACGCAGTCTGGATACCGTACGGGACGCTATACTTCGCCTCATTTAGTTGATTGGACTGAGCGAATTTGCTTTAACGAACAGCAAATTCCTTCTGAGGAACTTTACAAATTATTGATACAAGTACAAGAGGCGATCGATCCCCAAGAAGAATCACCGACTCAGTTTGAAGTATTTACTGCTGCTGCTTGGTTATATTTTGCTCAGCAGAAAGTTGATATAGCCGTAATAGAAGTTGGATTAGGAGGACGTTTGGATGCTACTAATGTTTGTGCAAATCCTCTTGTGACTATTGTTACTTCTATTAGTCGCGACCATTGGCAACGATTAGGTTCCACTCTGGCGGCGATCGCCTTTGAAAAAGCTGGTATTCTCAAACCAGGATGTCCAGCAGTTATTGGACAATTACCACCAGAAGCAGAAAAAGTAGTGCGCTCCCGCGCTTTGGAATTGCAATGTCCTATATTTAAACCTCAACCTGCACGAGAAGTTACTAATGGTTGGGCATCCGTAGAAGTAAAGGGAGAAGCAATTCGCAAATCTATAAAATATCCCTTGTCGCTACAAGGAGAAATACAGTTAATTAATTCGGCTGTGGCTATAGCTACTGTAGAAATTCTCCAACAGCAGGGTTGGAAAATATCTGAGCAAGCTATTGTTGAGGGTATGGCAAAAACCAAGTGGTTGGGAAGGATGCAATGGACTACCTGGAATAACCACAAATTATTACTTGATGGTGCCCATAACCCAGCCGCTGCAAAAGCTTTACGAAATTATGTTGATACCTTAATTACTCAACCTCATCAATCTCAAGTAAGCGTAACTTGGGTGATGGGAATGCTTTCGACTAAGGAGCATGATGTAATTTTCAAAAATTTATTGCGTACAAATGATGAGTTGCATTTAGTATCCGTACCAAACCATAGTTCGGCTGACGAGGGTGAATTAGCAAAAATGGCGAAGAGTATTTGTCCGGAATTGAGCCTGTGCGATACTTATTCGGATTTGTCATCAGCCCTGGCAAAAGCTTTGGATACAAACGATCGTTTGGTTGTTTTATGTGGTTCCCTTTATTTAATAGGACATTTTTTGCAGCTTAAAAATGAAATTAACGACTAGGCAAGATTATGCTCAGGTTTACTCCCTTATGCTGCCGCTCAAACAACGACAATAGGGAGGAAAATACACACTGCCCTTGTTAGCATCCTCTAGGTATTTATGACGGATACCCATGAGAATTTTTTGTCTTCTAACAAGATTCTCATGGGAAACCTTGAAAAAATATGTAATGACTATAGTTAGTATAATTACTGATTATGCTATCAATTGATAATAAATTGTAAACAAATCGCTTCACTATTTTTATTTTATTTTATTACCTGACAATAAATTTGGTATTGATTAACAATAGGAAATCCGAGAAATTACTAAGGTATTTACAATATCTATTTCGAGTTTTCATAATTAGCAACTTCAATAGTCAAACATACTGACTGGATAATTGCTTGATTCTTCGCGGTATATTTATTAATCCAGTGTAAGCACTGAGTGCATTTATGATACATAATTGTTTTAATTAATCGATGTTATAACTAATTAACTGGATCGTGAGATATTGGGATATGCCATATTTCTTACCACAAAAACAAAATTTTGTTCTATGTATGAATGCGATCGTAAATATTGCTTGACAGGCACCCATGAGAATTTTTTTTAAGGAGAAAAAATCTCATGGGAACTCTTGACTTAAGATGAAATATTTACCAAGTGAGTATTTTAGCTTATTAGAGAGGAACTAGCTTTCACTATCGCTTTTACAAATCATTGTGGCATCTGCAAGAAATCATCTGTTAAAATTTTGTTCTCGATTGTATTAAAATCTAGTTCGTCAACTTAATCTTTATAATCTAAATCGACTGTTAATTGGTCGTAATTAGGCTTAAGAATTAGGTATAAAATTACAATTGAGTTGAGAATATGGCTAAAATTAATCGCTTTGGTTCCGAATTATTGCTTTGGTGAAGCCGAGTAACAGTCAATAAACTATCGAAATTAGCTGTCATATCAAACCAGCTATTTGTTTGAACTAATTAATTTGAATAACCATAGAAAATAATATTTATCAAAAATAGGGGTGCGAAGACTATGCAGAATTTTTGAATTTAACAACTAAAATTAACAACTAAATCGATTACCTAATATCAAGAGCAGTTTTTAGTAACATTTGGATTTTTATTTTTTAGTATTCCTACGGGCAAAACAGTGGTGAAAGGCTTAAGCAGTCTGTTTGGTAAATCCAAAAGCGGGGTTGGCATCGAGCTTGCACCACAACGGGTGAATGTAGCTCAGTTACGTAAGCAGCGCCAAGGTCTGAAATTGGATGTTTTAACATCGGTGCCGGTTCCAGAGGGTATTTTTGTTGACGGTCAAATCGCAGATCCACCTACAATGGCGCAACTGATCCAAGAGGCACTTTCGGAAAGCAAAATTAAAGCGAGTCGCGTTGCAACTGCCGTGCCGGGAAGAGATTCGATTGTGCGTCTCATTCCTGTACCAGCGGAATTGGACGATAAAGAGTTACGGGATATGGTGCTAAACCATGAAGCAGGTTTATATCTACCTTATCCCCGTGAAGAAGCAGATGTAGATTATCAAAAGCTCGGTTATTTCGTAGATGAGGATGGCATCGAAAAGGTACAGGTACTTTTAGTCGCAACTCGTAAAGAAGTTACTGATACCTACATAAGTACTTTTGAACAGGCGGGATTGCAGGTTGATGTTTTGGAAATTAATAGTTTTTCCCTAATTCGGACAATTCGCGACCAACTACGCCAGTTTGGTCCGCAAGAAGCGGCGGTACTGGTAGATATCGAGTTCGACAGTACAGAAATTGCCATCGTTGTTAACGGAGTTCCACAATTTTCGCGTACTGTTCCCATCGGAACAGAACAAATGCAAGCTGCTCTGTCTAGAGCGATGAATTTACCTACATCCAGAGACATGGAACTATTAGAGGGAATGACTATTCCGGCTTCTCCCATGGAGGGGGGTCAAACTGGTGTTACTGAGGCTAATCCTGGTATGGCTGCCATGTTGAGAGTTTTAGGAGAACTTACAGATGAACTGCGTCGTTCCATAGATTTTTACTTAAATCAGACTGAAAATTTGGAGATAGCACAAATATTGCTTGCAGGCCCCGGAGGTGGACTTATACAGCTAGATGAATGTTTTACACAACGGTTAAGTTTACCTACTACTCAAATAGACCCCGTACAGGCTTTGTCCTTGCAAGTAGACGATGAAGATTATCCCTTTGTACAACGTCCTGGTTTGGGGATAGTACTTGGTTTAGGTATGCGGGAGGCTTAAGTAAAATGTATAGCTTAGATGTCAACTTTCTTAAAGATCGTCCAGTTTACGGTAATGTTACTGAAAAAAAGCCAAAAGCTACATTACCTGCTGGGGAAATGGTACCGATTTATATCGGTGTTGCAGTCGCTGTATTTTTCCCTGCTTTACTAGGGACAGTTTTATGGTTTTTACAGAGTCAAAATGCCAATATTGATGAGAAAATCGCCGCATTAGAGCAAGAAAATCAACAATTAGAGTCAAGAATAGGCAGTATAAAGAAAATAAAGCAAGAAACTAATACTATCAAAAGCGAAACCCAAGCCTTAGTCAGCGTTTTCGATCAAATTCGACCTTGGTCTGCAATGCTACAAGTTTTGCGCGATCGCGTTCCCGCGAAAGTCCGAATTGAGAGTATCAAGCAAATTGCACCCTCGAGCCGAGAAGATGATTCAACAAATACCGCCGGAGGAATAGAAATCAGCGGAGTTGCTCGTTCTTTTTACGATGTCAACGATTTCTTACTCTCTTTACAACAGTCTCCCTTTTTCAAATCTGCAGACGGAAAAATCGTCACGGCTGAATTGGTTGATGCTCAATTACCTGATGGGCTTCCAGACGGAGCAATAATTAAACCTGATAACGTAGTCAAATACACTATTACCACTAACCTCTCAGATGTTCCAGCGTCCGAGTTAATGCGGGAATTGGAACAAAAAGGCACAGTGGGATTAGTAGCTAGAATTCGCAGTCTGCAAAGAACGGGAGTCTTTGAAAAATGACATATAGTGACGAGATGAATTTTGAAGATCCACAGTTTGAAGAGGAATCTTCAGCTTATCCCGTTGTATTTGGTATCACTTTTACCCCCATAATTAGCGGTGCTGCGATCGGGGTGCTGGGAATTGTAGGAGCAATTTATATGCTCTTAAACTTAGTAATGCCAGCTTGGACAACCTTTGGAGAAAAACAAGGTACAAAAGAAGAACTTGAATCACAAGTTGAGCAAAAAAAAGCTAGCCTAAAAAAAATCGGCAAAGTAAAAGCAGAATTAGCGCAAGCAAAAAAACAGCAATCCGAAGTACTAGCTGTATTTGCGAACGAAAAAACTTTAAGTACTTTATTAATAGATTTAAATCGCTTAATAGAAGCAGGAAATGCTCAAATAAGTACGAATGCAGTCAGAGCTAAATTACAGAGATTTGTTCCAGATTCTCAGGGTATAGAAGAAGTTAATGATGGTTCTTTGGGAGCAGAAGTTGACGGAAAACTCAAACGTAGCAGTACCGATATTGTCATTAGAGGTACTTACGAACAAACCCAATCAATTTTGCGTAATATAGAGCGTTTGCAGCCATTATTGATAGTTAAAGATTATCAATCAACATTAGCATCAGAAGATATTGAGGAAGGCAAACCCCGCCGAGTTGGCCCGACACCAATAACTACATCATTTAAATTAGAAGCCTTAGTTCCAATGAATTCAGAAGAAATTGCTGCTGCGAAAAAAGAAAAATCTGAAAAATAATTAAGAGTTAGGAGTTAGTAGTTGTAGAGACGTAGCACTGCTACGTCTGTACAGGAGTTAGGAATGA
>JBCBQE010000069.1:0-13731 GCA_039820385.1 Cyanobacteria bacterium J06635_10 | reverse complement strand
GGCAGTACCGATATTCAGAAAAAGATTCAAAGTCAAAGTTATGTCAAGGCTGCTTTACCTGTATTGAGTCGCGCTAACAGTCAAGATACCATTGTTTTACCTAACCAAATTGTTGTTAGTTTTAAACCAGGTATTGCCGATGACGAGAAAAAATCTATTCTCCAACAAAATAACTTAGAAATTGTTCGTCCTTTACGTTTCTTTCCCAATATTTACGTTGTCAAATCAACAACTGCTTCTGGTACTGCAGTACTAAATGTTGCCAATAAACTCAATCAAATTAAAGGTGTTAATTCAGCAGCGCCAAATTTTCTCCAGTCTGTTTCTCATTCTATCGATATCAACGAACAAAATTCTGGAGGCATGAATATCGAGTCAATGGACAAACAAGCCACAAATATTTCACATCGCGGTAATTCGACAACAAATTATTTCGGTTTGCAGTGGCATCTAAATAGTGTACCCTTGAAACAATGCTTGCAACAGCAAATAAATAGCTTTGATTCCCTACAAAAATGTCTCCAACAACAAACTGCAAACAATAAACAATCAAAATCAACCCAATCTCGTAGCGACTTGCGAGTTACTGAAGCTTGGAAAAATAGTAATGGTGGAAAAGGTGTAGTTGTTGCAGTAATCGACAGTCTAATTCAATGGAATCATCCCGATTTACGAAATAATTTATACAAGGTATCGGCACCCGATAAATGTCCTAGAGAAGAGTATGGATGGGACTTTTCTGGACCAAGTACTAGTAGAAACCCTTGTGAAGTTGGCGATTCCGATACCCGTATGAGTGCTTTAGAATTCAGCATTTTAAGGAAGAAGTTACACGATACTTTTAAATTATCCGACAGAGAATTAATCAAACGATATTTGACACCAACAATCAAACGGCGAATAACTTCCCCAGTCTCGGAAAAGAAATTAGCTAATTATTTGCGTCGGATGATTCGCTCTGAAGTCGGAGGTGAATTTCACGGTACATTAGTTAGTGGTGTCATCGCAGCGAAACCTGAAAATTCCACAGGGATGTGGGGAGTTGCACCAAATGCGAAAATTTTACCCGTGCGAGTCTTTGGATTAAATGGAAGTATTTCTAGCTCTTCAGTCATTGAAGCCGTCGGTTATGCAGCTAACCGTGGTGCTGATGTGATTAATTTGAGTTTGGGTAGTATGGTACCAACAGATGTGGGAGAATTCGCATTCAGTCAAATATTACAGCAAAATCCCAAATTAGTCATAGTAGCTTCCTCCGGCAATTCCGATTATGACAGAGTTGCTTATCCTTCCGGATATGACGGAGTATTATCAGTTGGCGCAACTAACTTATTTGGCGATCGCGCATTTTATAGTAATTATGGTAGAGGATTAGATGTAGTCGCGCCAGGTGGAGACTTGAGTACATCCGTAGGAGTCTTGGGAGGAATACCCACCACTGGGGGAACTTGGATGGATATGTTTTGGCGGGGTTTAGCCTTTCCTAACTCCCGTTGGTCAAATGTAATCGATTTCAAGGGACAATATTGGTGGATGCAAGGTACTTCCTTTTCTTCTCCAGCAGTTGCCGGGGTAGTAGCGTTGATGAAGGGTGAAGATAAAGGAAAATTAAATCGCGAGCAGTTAATTAATATTCTGAAATCAACTGCCGGTTATAAAGGTTTGAATATTACCGAAAAAGAACAAAAACGATATCGTACTTTAGTTAATCAAGGTGAAATTCCTGGTAACCTCACCAATAAACAGTTTTACTTTGGTAGCGGATTGATAAACGCTGATGCTGCTGTAAATGCCGTGAAAAAGTAATCATGTAGGGTGTGTTACGGCACGAGGTAATTTGACAAAAAAATTATCCCATCTGATAATGCCGTAACGCACCATTGAATATCAAAAACCTTTCATATAGATATAAAAATTTATCTCTTATTGAATTATCACGATTGCCGATTACCAAAACGCTCTATCAACTCTTCGCGAGATAATTGCAGCAGCAAAGGAGTAAATTCTTCAGTTGGTAGTGATAATAATGGTTCTATGATTGTTGATAATTGCTCATCCAACGAACCAAAACGAATTTTAAGCAAATTCTCTACTACCTTTCTTTCTCCCCGTTGCTCGGCTTCTTCTAACCTTTGTGTATAAAGTGGTGATAAGCGCATAATTAATTCCCTATCCTCCTCATCTATATTTTGACTTACTTCTAAAGTCGTTTTTAAGCTATATAACAACTCCAGCGCTCTAGTACGTAATGGCTCATCTTCTGGAAGTGCTTCTAATTCGTCAATTGCCGTACTTTGCACTCTACCTTTACCCAAAATTCTTAACCAAAGCGTTTCTCTTGTTTTCGGTAGCTGATGAATTGCGACTATTGCTGTGCGTAAATATCTGGGTAAAAAATAAATTCCATTTCCCCAGTTACCTTCATCGCTAAGCGCTGCGAATCCTTCAAGTACAGATTGCGAAGCTGTAGGAGACAAAATCCATAACATCGGTAAACTACTTTCAGTTAACTTTTGTTTATCTCTTTTAGCGTTGCGATCGCATTCACCCCGAATCTCTAATAATTTTAACAAGCAACTACAGATTTCCGTTGGTGTTGCAGCGTTGCGAAAGGGTTCTAAAATTGCTGGTGTTGCAGCAATTCTTCCTAATAAACCTAGTCGCGAAACTTCCACTTGATTAACTGATTCGTTAGGGGAAAACCAAACATCAACTTCTCTAACTTCTCCCGCAACTTCACGAGCGATTTGTACTGTTCCTAGTGGTTGCAATAATTCCTCTAAATAACTTTTGGAAAATTGATCGTAAGGAAATCTTGTCATTTTTTATAGTGATTTGTAAATGCTACCCTGAGAGGAAAATTTTATCATTTATTATTAAGGGGTGAGGTTTAATTATGTATCTCACTCCACTGAAAACTGCTATATATGCTAGGGCTAGGATTCAAGTTGATGGTGCGTGACGCTCGCAACAAAATTTTCCGCTACGTTCATAATTATTCACGGAGTACAGCACCCTACAAATATTACCAATGCCCCATGCCCTATGCCCAATTACCAGTCTGATAATGCCGCAGGGCACCATTAAATTGCAACCCACACTAACAAAGTCGATTTTCTCTTCCGTGGTAGACGCGCAAAATAACCACGTCATCTTCAAGAATTGCATAGTGAATCATGTAACCATATTTCCCAAAAGCAACTAAAAATTTTCGTAAACCAGCGGTTTCATCTACTATCGCACCTCTACGGGGATTTTGTTGTAAACTTTCAGCGGAAGAAACAATTGCTTGTACTGCTCGTGCTGCTGCTTCCGGATTATTAACTTTTATAAAATCATAATGCCGATTTAAGTCATCAGTCGCGCTTTGAGTCCAAACTATCTGGGACATTAGTATTCTTCGCCAGTTCCTAAATTATCGGCCCATTCGCGTACAATACTATGTGGAACCCCAGAACCTTTACGACGGTATTCTTCGAGGGCTAATTTACTTTGTTGAATCATTTCGGCTTCGGTAAGAGGTTGAAAATTTAGTGCTGAGTCTACCTCACCGTATTCAAAGGATTCTCCTACAGCTTGAGTGGGTTGATTTATAAGTAACTGCTCAAAATCTTCTAAATTCTCGGATGAACTCGTTAACCATGTTAAAAGGATAGTTTTGACTTCTTCTGGTGGTAATGGTTGAAGATGCTCTAATATTTGCTGCTTAATATTGTTTGCTGCCATAATTTTTAGGTTTTGTAGTAGATTTATGTATATATAAATCAATAGTAAAGCATGATGTAGAAGCGTTGCATTGTAACGTGTTGCCAGATTTATATTTCTCCCGATGAAGCCAAAACAATACTAGTAAACTTTGCGGGGTGTATCGTAAAAACAAAAAGTTTTTTCTCCCCCCTCTCCCTCTGCTTGTCTTCACCCAGGTTAATGGTGCGTGACGCTCGCAACAAAATTTTCCGCTACGTTCATAATTATTCACGGAGTACAGCACCCTACAAATAATTATCAATTACCAATTACCAATTACCAATTACCATTACCTCATCTTCTTCCAATTCCCAGAAGGAATAAAACTAGCCCAATAATAAGGATACTGATAGTCAGTATTACTATTTAAAAACTCCAACTGCACTTCTCGCAATGCTTCATGTCTTCCCTTCCCGGCTTTAATTTTCTGATAATATTCCACCATTAAATCTTTAGTTCCATTATCAGCAACCTTCCATAAACTTAATAGCTGGGTTTGAGAACCAGCAATAACCAAAGCACGACGCAAACCGTAAACACCATCACCTGTTTTTACGTCACCAATTCCGGTTTCACAAGCAGATAATACGACTAATTCTGTACCGCGTAAATTCAATCCGGCAACTTCTAAAGCGGTGAGAACTCCATCTTCGGTATTCTTGCTTTTTTTGTTTTGACGATTGTTGAATCCTGCTAATGCTAAACCGGAACGTAATAAGGGATTTTCTAAGTTTACATATTGGGGTTTATCGAATTGATTGTTTAATTGATTTATAGCTGGTGAAATCGGCTTTATTTCTTTATCCGGAAGGAAGAAACCGTGAGTTGCTAGGTGTAAATTTCTGGGTATTTTTAATTGTTTAATCCTCTTTTCTGTGGCTTTCTCTCCCGTAATTATTTTTGTATCAGGGAAGATTTTTTTGATTTGTTTACCTTCTTCTGAAGTCGCTGCAAGAGAGCCAAATTTCAAATTAGCAAAGTCTACGGAACGTTTATTTTCAGAACCGCGATTTGCTGCGATAACTGTTTGTTGTTCGTAGTTGATGTCAGCAAAAACTACAGGGTTTCTAAGTTGTTTGGCTGTGGTTTCTAAACGTAGTAAATCCCTGCCAGTGGTAAGGTAGGAGAAAGCATAATTTTCAACTAAGTATTTATTTTGCTCGTCTTTAAGGGCTTCAAAAGGTATTAGGTTTAATTGTCCGTCGGGTGATAATAATAAATGACGTGCATCTCCTAAAAATGGACGAATCGGAGCCATGACTTGCTTATCTAAAGTACGTGCAAGTTCTTCGAGTTGAGCTTTGCGTTTCCCTTCAACTGGTGTGACATCAATTCCCCGAGTAGCTGGAGCAAAAGCTAACACCCGACGGAAACTAGCAACCGATTTATCGATAGTTGCAACATCACCCAAATCAACCCAAGAAGGTTCCCCAGTCGCATGCAACACCACCGCAGCATAACGCAGTTTACCATATGTTTCGCTGTCTTTTTTCGCTTTGGGATTAAATGATTTGTACTGAACAATCTCTACCATCGCTGCATCTGCGGGAATTTTAGCTTGGATGTCAGCTAATTCCACAGGTGTAATTTCTTTGCGAAACTCGGCACTTCTAACACTAACTTGTTCTTCTAACCTTTCTTTTTCTGCTTGTAATTGTTTGATTTGTTGACGATAAATCTCAAATTTCTCCTTACCCTGTCCCCGATATATTAGATTTGCTAAACGTCGCTGCACATCCAACCAATCGTCGAATAATTTCTTCGTTTCTGGATTATCTGCTAATTGGGTGCGTAATGTTTGCACCGTGTCAGTCATCGCATCTAGTACTCGTCCTTTGCGACGGAGTACTGTAGTTAAAGCTAAGTTGGCGAGGGTGGGGTTTTTGGATGATTTCTCTAGCGCTAGGGTAATAACAGCGTTAGTTCTTGCGGTGAATTTTTGAGCGTAGTTTTGTTTTGTTTGTTCCGAACCCCAAACATAAATATATTGTAAGTTTTTTTCCTCGATCGCAAGCCCACGGGTGAGAAAATCACTAGTGCGGGTGATGTCTCCTTTTGCCCAGTAAAGTATAGCCAGATTATTCAGGATAGTTGCCACAGACGGATGTTCCTTTCCCAATGCTTTCTCAGAAATAGTAAGCGCTCTTTGGTACAATGGTTCGGCTTTTATGTAATTCCCCTGTTTGTCATAAAGCCCTGCTAAATTATTCAGGGTAGTTGCCAGAGACGGATGTTCCTTTCCCAGTGCTTTCTCATAAATAGCAAGCGCTCTTTGGTACAATGGTTCGGCTTTGGTATAATTCCCCTGTTTTTCGTAAAGCCCTGCTAAATTATGCCGGGTAGTTGCCACAGACAGATGATCATAACCTAGAACTTTCTCGTTAATAGCGAGCGCTCTTTGGTAGAATGATTCGGCTTTTGTGTAATTCCCCAGTTCCTGGTAAAGGTTCGCCAAATTATTCAAGGTAGTTGCCACAGACGGATGATCATAACCTAGAACTTTCTCTTTAATAGCGAGCGAGCGTAGGTACGTTTGTTCTGATTTTGTGTAATTCCCCTGTGAATAGTAAAGTGCAGCCAAATTATTCAGGCTAGTTGCTACATACGGATGTTCCTTACCCAGTACTTTCTCATCAATCTTTAGCGCTCTTTGATACAATGGTTCGGCTTTTGCGTAATTCCCCTGTTCCTGGTAAAGGTTTGCCAAATTATTCAGGGTAGTTGCCACATTCGGATGTTCTTTACCCAGATCCATAATAGCGAGGGAGCGCAGGTACATTTGTTCTGCCTTCGTGTAATTCCCCTGGGATTGATAAACTGAAGCCAAACTATTCAGGGTAATTGCTACATACGGATGTTCATTACCCAGAATTTTCTCATCAATCCTTAGCGCTCTTTGATACAATGATTCGGCTTTTGCGTAATTCCCCTGTTTCTGGTAAAGGTTTGCCAAATTATTTAGGGTAGTTGCTACAGACGGATGTTCCTTACCCAGTACTTTCTCCCGAATTGCCAAGGCTTTCTCTGCTAGGGGTATAGCTTCATTATATTTCCCTTGCCGATATAACTGAATAACTTGTTGATTCAGCCTTTCCGCTTCTTGCAATTCTGCCGATTCGGCTAACTGTGGTGTCTGAGCTTGTCCGATAACTTGTTTTGGTACACTCACCAATAATCCTAATGTCATTGCTACAGTAATTGACCAAGATAGCAATTTCTGGGGACGGAAGTGGAAGGATTTAGCAGGGGAATTGGGAGACATATTATGCTTTTTGGATTGTGCTATTATTCCAAGATTTATCGGGCTTGTTTTAGTAGATTTACTCAAGATGTAAGGTTTTTTTAGTTTCAATTTTATATATATCTGAGGTTTGAGGGGGGTATGCAATTTTTCTGAAGGGTTTATTTAGAAACTTGGATAAAAAATAAAACTAAGGTGCTGTTAGGGTAGCCTAACGCACCATTGAAATAAATCTTAATTTAGACAAGCGGATGTTTTAGCTGATGATGCTTTGCTTACGAAATTGAGAAAAACAATTTATAAACCAAGAGCATGATTATCTGTCTTCGAGAGAAATACAAACCTTTGTCTGAGCTGGAGATAATGATTGTTTATTCTTAACAACAATTTCTACATCACAATCGAAAGCATTCAAAAATCGAAAAAGTCGCTCTATCGAAAAACCAGACAATTTTCCTTTTATTAGAGCAGATACTTTTGGTTGATCGACTCCTAATATTTTTGCTGCTTCTGTTTGAGTAATTTTTTGCTGCGCGATAATTTTTGCAATTTGACGGGCTAATTCTGCTTTAATAACTAATTCTTGTGGGTTAGCTAAACATAAGTCAGCAAATACATTTCCACTACTTTTAGTAACGCTTATTTCTTCATTCATAAAATTTTTACTCATAAAACAATCCTTTGATTTAGTTTCTATAGTTTTGTTCGTAATGTTCTTTGGCTCGTTTTAATCTTGCTTCTATTAATTCAATCTCTTTTTTTGGTGTAGAAATTCCACGTTTTGATTTCTTTTGAAAACTATGTAAAACGTAAATTACATCTGTAAATTTAACTGTATACACAGCCCTGTAAGTATCGCTATCAAAATTTTCAACAACTTCCAATACTCCTGCACCCTTAAATCCTTTGAGTGGTTTGGCAGAATCATGTTTTTCGCCACATTGAGCTAAGTACAAAGCATAACCCATCACCTGTTGTACTTCTTCTGGAAATTCTTTTAAATCATCAAGTGAACTACCAATCCACTCAACTAGTTTCAATAAATCACTCATATTCTCAATATGCTACTTATGGCATATTTTGTCAATGATTGCTGAGTCACAATCGGAGTAAGTTTCATAAACTTTTCTGAGGTATGCATCTTTACACAAACTTAAACTATTGATGCTAAATTTTTAAAAACAATATGGGTAATACGTAGCACAATGTATCGTTGTGTTGATAAAAGGGTTATTTTTTCAGGGTACCGGAGGTGGAGTCTCTGTGAAATCTTGTCCCCCTCCCTATCATATGGGGAGGGGCTAGGGAGCCAGTGCGTTGCGCGGGTTCCCCGCGTTGTAGCAACTGGCGTGGTGGGGTTAATCACAAAACTGCATACCCCCCACAACTTCCAGATATATAAATAATCAAATACCTAAAACCCAACAATATAAAATCCTATGAAACGCCGTCATTTTCTACAATTCGCTGGCTCAGCATTAACCGCAATTGGTGTCAGTCAGCTAGATATCATGCAACAGGGAGATAAATACACGAAAGCCCTCGCGCAAAATACCGGGCGTAAATTAGCATTATTAGTGGGAATTAATGATTATTCTGCGGATATTGGAGCTTTAAATGGTTGTGTCAACGATGTCTTGTTACAAAAACAATTATTAATTCATCGTTTTGGATTCAATCCCCAAGATATAGAAACTCTGACAGACACACAAGCTACTCGCCAAGGTATCTTAACTGCATTTGAAGAACATTTAATTAAGCAAGCCAAACCTGGAGATACGGTAGTATTTCACTTTTCAGGGCATGGCGGGCAAGTTGAAGATCCAGATAAAGACAGCCCTGATGGACTCAATAGTACGCTGATTCCCATCGATTATGGATATAATTCTGCTGGTGATGTGGTGCAAGATATTATGGGACATACCCTGTTTTTACTCATGTATGCACTGAAAACAGATAATGTCACCGTTGTCTTGGATAGTTGTCATTCTGGCGGTGCGAAACGTGGTAACTTTGTAGTGCGTTCGCGCAGCGACTCCGCAGGAGTATCGCGTAATAGCAACAAAAAATTAAAAATTAGTCCTTCGGAGTTGGAATATCAACGTCAATGGTTGAAACGTTTAAATCTTTCTCGTGAAGATTTTATCAGATTGCGTCGTGAAAATATCGCCAAAGGAGTTGTTATAGCATCCGCAAGACGCGAGCAATATGCAGTTGATGCTTCCTTCGATGACTTTTCCGCAGGTGCATTTACTTATCTATTTACTCAATATCTCTGGCAGCAACCACAAAATCAATCTGTGAAAAGAATAATAGTTGATGTCAGTCGCAGTACTAATATATATTCCGATCGCAAAGGTTACAACCAAATCCCAGAGTTAGAAACAAATACCAAGCAACCCAATCCGCCACTTTACTTTACTCCTTTTAATTCTAATTATGCCGAAGCAGTAGTGACTAAAATTAATGGTAACGAAGTAGAATTATGGCTGGGTGGTATAGACTCTCAATCTCTTCCAGCCTTTGAGAAAGATGCAATTTTCACGGTTGCTGACGGTGGAGGAAGAGGGTTTGTCAAATTAGAATCTCGTCAAGGTTTGGTTGGCAAAGGTAGATTAATTAAAGCCGCACAATTAAAACCAGGAACCCTTTTACAAGAAAGAATTCGGGGTATTCCCGCAAATATCAAGTTAAATATCGGACTTGATGATGCTTTTGATAGTAGTACTCTTACTCAAGCAAAACAGGCTTTTCAAGCAATTAACCGCGTATCTGCTTTACCTTTGAGAGAGCAAGAAGTACAATACATTTTCGGTAAAATGACGATCGCAAGACATGGAGAATTAAAAAAACGTGGTATACTAAATCTTCCCCAAGTTGGTAGTTTTGGGTTATTTTTACCAACATTAGATGAAATTGTTCCGAAATCTTTTGGAGATTCAGGAGAAACAATTACAGCAGCAGTTAAACGTTTAACATCGAAATTTAAAGCGCTTTTAGCAGCGCGAGTTGTGAAACAAATGCTGGGTAATACTAATACTTCAAAAATAGGAGTTAAAGCTTCGATGAATATAGCTGATACTCAAAAAGTCATCAGCGAAACCTTTCCAGTTAGAGGTGTTAAAAAAGGAGCTAATCTAACAGCACCTGTAAAACCACCAGTAATCACAGAAAACGATATTCCTAAATTACCAATCGGTACTAAAGTCGCTTTTGAGCTTGAAAATCAAGAATCCATACCGCTTTACATAAGTATTTTAGTCATTGATGCAGCAGGTGAAATGGCCGTCATATTTCCTAATGATTGGGGTGTTCCTGACGATGCAGCATTATTAAGTGCAGGAGAAAAACGCACAATTCCCAGCCAAAATGATGGATTTAGATTAACAGTCGGAGAACCATTTGGAATGACAGAAGCATTAATTATTGCCAGTACAAAACCACTGCGAACTTCTCTTAGAGTACTCAAAGAAATAGCACGTACGAGAGGTATTAATAAACCTTCAGCACTTCCAGCAACAGAAGATGAATTTTTAGATTTAACAGATAAATTACTTACAGACTTAGATGCTGCTACCCGTGGCGGGTTAAATGTCGAAGGAGTAGAGTTACCACCAGGGGTGCGGGGAGTCGATACCAACAAACTCGCAGCAATGGCGATCGCCTTTGATGTGGTTAGTTAAATTGGTAAACGCAAAACTATTGTAGAGACGTAGCAGTGCTACGTCTCAGGCAATATGAAATCCTAACTCGATCGCTTCGTAAACCACCAGAGCCTTTAGATGAAGAAGGCTTTTTCTATATTACCGACCGTTTAAAAGATAAGATCGATGACTTTATCTAAAAGAAGTTACTTTTATCTTGCAATAGACGATATGCTCCGCGAGAAAAGCATATCGCCGCATAATTAAAAGAAAGTTTCTCAAATTTCCGAAAATTCCGTTAAATGTGAACACAAATCCCGAATTAGTTATGTATGGGTAGTTTGGGTAGGTTTTATCGGCTATAAACATTCCTTAGTTTAATTTTTGCGGCGTAGATGCACCTGTGTGCAAAATCCGGCAAGGTAGAGCCTCTTAAAAATCCTCAATTAAATTAGCCATGCGTTTTATCATGGGATCTATTTCAATTTCAAATTCAGATGTGGCCATTTCTTTATAAAAACTCTGTGATGGCTGCACCTCCCTCAGCATTGGAGTATTGTAATCTTTATTCTGGAATTCTTGGGAGAATCCATTGAGTCTACATTGCGTAATCAAATAATCTAGCGCTTCTTTTGGAGTCATATCCAAACGTTTAGCTAAATCTTTAATAAAGCGCTTATTAGCATCTCCTGATATAGTAAATCGCATAGTTTATCTCCTAACTTACTTTGGTGTACTCAGTGCCACCAAAAAAATCAAGATAATCGCGTTACCAGTTGCCGCATTACATCATAGAAAATGTCAGAAGCTGGAAACTCCCACATTCTATGTGGGAGATGAAAGGGTTATTCGCTCCCTTGTTGCACGTCTTCGGCAAAACGATGGTTGTTGTGGTTACCGCCTTCCAACGAAGGTTGGATGGACAAGACCAACTACTCGATCGTACCATTGTGGACGGACAATAAATTGTCCGACGGGCTTATCCCCATAAATGGATTTTAAGGGCTTGCACCCTACGATCTCCGGTCATCAAATCCAAGTACAACCCCCTTTTCTAATAGATTTCTATGCAGACAAAATATTATATCAGTTTTTAGTTGATTAGAATATATTCGCAAACCCCATTCCCTTCCTTCTCCTCTGGAGAGGCGAAAGCCTTTGTGCAAAAGTTAAATGTCTGATTTTTTACGCTGGGTATTGCGTTAAAACGAAGGAAGAGCCGAAGTTGGAAGGAACGAAGTTGGCTGGAATATCTATGGGGATTTAAACACGCCAGTTCCTACAACGGAGGAAACCTCCGCAACGGACTGGCTCCCCAACCCAATTCGAGAGCCTTTGAGCGGTGGGGAATTCAACCCATCCGCAAGAAGTTAAAGAGCAAGTTTTTTAATCATCAAAGGCTCGAAAAAAAAACGAGAAATAAGTAAAATTACGCTTACTTCCCGCTTTTAATATCACCTTGAGCATATTTCGATTGACAGACTTGCGATAGAAATTGCAGCACCCTGAGTTGAGCTAAGTAGACTTATTAATCTGAATAATAAATCAGAAAAAGTCTTGCCTGTTGCCACTTTGGCAAAGTCAAGGAAATTTATGTATGAAGAATAGGTGTGTATTGTATAGCCGGATTTTAAGCTAGTGCTTTCAACAGTGCTTGTAATTTAAGTTGAATTTCTGCAAATTCTTTTTCTGGGTCAGAACCTGGTACAATACCTGCACCAGCATAAAGCAGGGATGATTCTGTAGAAGTGTCGATTAGCGCCGAACGAATTCCCACAACAAATTCACAGTTACCTTCCGAATCTATCCAACCTAACGGTGCGGCGTATAAACCCCTCTCGAAACTTTCATAACGACGAATTTCCTGGCAAGCGATATCCGGTGCAACACCCGCTACTGCCGGTGTGGGATGCAATTGAGCAACTATTTGTAAAGGATGCACCTTAGGAGGAACTTTAGCGATAATTGGTGTCCACAAGTGCTGAATATTTGATAATTGTCGCAATCTAGGGGTTGAAATTTGGGGGAATAAACCTAGACTGAACAACCTTTGAGTAATAAAATCAATTACTAGGGAATGCTCGTGTCTTTCTTTTTCGCTATTGAGTAGACGATTGGCATATTTGGCATCTTCCCCTGGTGTCTTACCCCTTGCTGCGCTTCCAGCTAAAGCATCAGCGATCAATTTTTGATTGCGAATTGCAATTAATGTTTCGGGAGAAGCGCCGATAAAGTTTTGCCCTTCGCCATTACTTGTGGAAAAAATACAGCAGCTCGGATGTAATTGACGTAGATTATTTAATGACTTGAATAAATTTAATGGAGTGCTCGATCGAATATTTAAAGCATCCGCCAACACGATTTTACTATAATGACCTTTACGAATATCTTCTAAAGCTGATAATACCGATAGTTTGAATTTGCTGGCGCTACTAATTGAATTTTGAATAAATTGAGGTCTGGAATCATCTAAGCTGATAAAATCATACTTTAAATTATTGATAGCTGTAATTTTCCGCCACAAATCTTGTAAAACTTTTTCTATATCCAAATCCCTGTCGATCGCAATATTCGCGATTAAAGTACAGCCTGATGAATTACGAGTTACTTGCCATTTTGGTAGAAATATGGTAGTAGGAGAAAAAGGATAGTCTTGTTGAAGATTGCGTTCAAAAAAACTAAAGCTACAAAAAAATAGCGGTTTAGTAAAAGAACGATTTATGTTGCAAAAATTAACTATTTTGGCAACAGAATATTTGATAAATTGTTCAGCTTGAGTAAAACGTTCTTTCCCCTCATTTTTAAATTTTGTTACAGAATCAATCGCAGCAACAGCTTCTTTTTTACTCGGATTTTCCCAATAAAAATTTAGTTTATTATATACAGCTAGTTTCCCGAAGACAACCAAAGGGTCTACCGAGTCAATTTCTAAAGCAATACTAGCTATTTTGGTGCAATTATTCTGAATGCAATATGCTCGATTCTTTACAAGAAATTGGTATAGTTCCTTATGATATACAAAAAACTCGGCAGAACATGGTGAAACTGTCATGGATCTAAAAATAGTAAATTTTTTTGAAGTTCTCTTCCAAAAGCATC
>JBCBQE010000068.1:0-13785 GCA_039820385.1 Cyanobacteria bacterium J06635_10 | reverse complement strand
ATACAAATGCGTATTACAAAGGTCAAGGAAATCTCTCAGTTAATCAATAATTCAGAGAATCCTTTACTGGTAAGTGATAACAATGGTATACAGTTGGGAATTCTTTTAACCTTAAATAATTATTTAAAATCCAAAGTTGATATTTTACCAGTAAAGGATTCTCTGAATTATTGATTAACTGAGAGATTTCCTTGACCTTTGTACTACGCATTTGTATCCACCAAGTATCTGCTTTAAACATAGTAATATCAGAAACAAGTCCCCCTACTATTAATCCAATCAGCAATAGTCTTCCAATTTTTTTTCGCCAAGTCTTATCTAAAAAAGCATAGTAAACTAATACACAAGAAACAGCAATTTGTAAACTTAGATAAAAAGGTATTTGATAGCGCAAATTTAAAATATAAGATTTTTCAAAAATTAAGTCATAAAATAACCATGTAAATATATAAACTCCTCCGATTAAACTGATAATCAAAGTTTTTTCGCTCTTAAATATGATATAAAAATATATTAAATATATAATTAAAATTAAGCTAAAAATTGCAGTAACAATATAATATAACCAAGAATTTTCTAGAGAAAAACCTGGAATCATCCAAGCATCTGAAAATAAGTTAATATCAAAAAATAATTGAGTAGTACGACCTAAGAAAATAAATATTTTTTCAATATAGTTTAATTCTACTGGCCACCTAGTAGTCAACTTTAATGCTGTATTCAATTTGCTCACTAGTACGATCAACCAAGGAAGAAACAGTAGCAATGAAATTGTGGCACTAACTAAGTAATTAATAGAGGTTCTTTGAAAACGAAATTTTTGTCTAATCGCCACGTATATACCATGAGAAAATGCTACCAAAACCGAGAGTAAATGGGTATAAAAGCCCAAAGTTAAGGTCAAGGTATACAAAGCCCAACTAACTTTAGTATCCCGTCTCATAGCTCGCAGTAAGGCAGCAGTGGATAGTAGAATCGTCACCATCCATAAACAGTATTGACGTGCTTCTTGAGCAAAAAACAGTTCAAAAGGAGAAACCGCCATTAACAACAGTGCTACCCATGCAACAATTGGAGCCGAAAACAATTCCAAACACAGCCAATAGACACCAGGAAATATCAATAAACTAATAACGGCAGATAAACTTCTAACTCCTCCAATAGAATCGCCAAATATTTGTGCCCACAATCTCACCATTGAATAATACAAAGGCGGATGTTGTGGATCTGAGGTGACTAAGTAGTTTACGGTATCGGCAACACCCCGGTCTGTGTTAATCTGCTGATATTTGTCTAAAACACTAATATTGACTATACCCCTATGAAATACTTCCTGTTTCACTTCGTCAAGTGTATGCCCTGAAATAGCTAAGGAAGTAAAGGCTTCATCATACCAATAGATTCTTTGCCCGGGATGGGTTATGCGAAAAAAAATAGTTAAAACTAATAGACAAATAACTAATATTTTCAACCAATTTGGAGGCTGCCTACCTTCAATAAATTCCGATGCATTCATTGGTGTTTCTCCTGTCAAGTAGTGTTTGAAACATATGAAATATAAAATTAAGGGCGTTGCTGATTTAAAGTATGAATGCATCTAAACTAGAAGCGCAAAACCCTATAAACAGCTTGTTTAATCATGCTAAAAATGTAAATTCATACCCGGATTCAGCAACGCCAAATTAAGAATGCTTATTTTGAGACTTTTGCAAAAATTTCATTATTGTGGAAGATGGAGCCGATGGCACCTCCCTAGGATTAATTGTCAAACGTAGTCTTATTAAGTGGCGCAAATAATCTATATACTGTTTCCAAGTTACTTTACTTTTACCCTCAAGTCGTTCCTGAAAAACATAACCAACTTCTGAAACTTTCTTTATGTCTCCCCTTGCAATCACCTCCAGTAAAATTTTGTATCCTACTGGATTCAGAATTTTATTGGCGATCGCCCTGCGACGTACCATAAAGAAACCACTCATAGGATCGGAAACCCGACTCAAAACTCCAGGTAGAATCATCAAACCCAACATTTGAGCGCCACGAGACAAGAATCGCCTCACAAAACTCCAGTGACTAACTCCACCACCATGAATATGACGACTGGCTACCACTAAATCATTTCCCTGTTGTAGAGCAGGTAACATTTGTAAGAGAATAGATGCAGGATGTTGCAAATCACCATCAATCACCCCTAATACCTCTCCTCGTGCTGTCTGCCATCCACGAATCACTGCGGAAGAAAGGCCACGTTCTGTGGTACGTCGTATCACACGTAGTTGAGGATATTCATTCATCAGAGACTGAGCAATTTCCCAAGTGTAGTCTGGGCTATCATCATCAACGACAATCAATTCGTATTCTCCAGGAATTCCACTATCGAGTAGAGAACTCAATTTTTTGATTAGTTCAGTGATATTTGCCGATTCATTGTAAGTCGGAATCACCAGAGAAAAGTGGATTGGATGGCTAGTCATATCCATCGGTGGCAATTCGGAAATCTTTAACACTCCATCTGGAGTTGATGAAACTAACTTTTTTGTGCCGATAACCATTAGACTTATAAACCAAATCAACGTCAAAGTATCAAATAAATTCAGCCTCTATTAACTGCTCAAAAGGCTTTTATGGCTTAATTTCCGCCCTTAGCTAATTGACAAGATAATTAAATTTACCTGAGTTTATCGTCAGATACTAAACTATCATCAACAACCTGTAAACTGTCTTCTATCTGACAAGAGCGAATATAGGAATATAACCCAATCGAAACTAGCAAAATTAAACAACCCTCTAAACTTATAAGTAATCCAATTCCTCGTCCGTTACCAGTTCCAAAAAGTAGCCCGATGCTCGAAGCTAATCGCCCATCTGAACTTAACATCGGTTCTAGTATCACATCTGCTAGTGGACTAGCGCTAATGGTACCCAGTGCAGCAGTTAAACCCGTAAGGGTACCTACCAATGAAAGCACCCTTCCCTGTAATTTATTATCAACAGAACTTTGCCAAATTACCTGGTTTATACCGAAAACAATTGGCAAGGTCAAAAACCATAGGAAAATTCCACTGGCAATTATAATCGGCGAGGCTTTAAGACCAGCAATCATCAAACCAATACCATTTATAACAGACCAAATCATTAGAAAAGAAAAAATGTTGCCTCTTGCTCCCCAAACACTCATTAAGATACTGCCAATCACCATACCAATACCACCAATAGACATCACCTCACCTAGTACTTGAGCGCTAGAAAATGAAAGAATTAACGGATTAATTAACACATTCGTCAGTCCATCAATAAAGCAGTGGAGGCTGATGAAACTAATCAAAATTATCAATGCAAATTGAGATGAAATTACCCGCCAACCCTCCACTATTTCGCCCATAATGGATTTCCCTGTAGAGTTTTGAACGGAGCTGTTATCCGGTTGGGGAATAGTTACAAAGAACAAGGTAAACAACCCGATCGCATAACTTCCCAAATCAACCCATAACAAACCTTGGAGTTGCACGGTAGCTATTAACAAACCTGCTATAGCTGGAGCGCAGATGCGGCTTACGGCTGTACTAAATTGCATTAGTCCATTTACTTGTCCCAGTTGTTCGCGACGAACCATCATTGGCACAGCAGCACCTTTCGCTAGCATTTGAAAAGAACCACATAGGGAGGTGAAAAAAGCACAAACGTAAGTATGCCATAGTTGCAGGCGATCCCCTATCAGCAAAAATACTAATACGCCTGTAATCATAGCTGCCCCAACATCACTGAAAAATATGATCCACCGCCGATTCCAACGGTCTACTAAAGCTCCAACAAAAGGGGTTATTATTACTCCTGGTAGAGTAGTAACAAATAAAACTAGGCTAACCTGAGTCACAACATGTGTTGTTTGGTATACCCATATACTCAGACCAAATCCAGTAAGACGAGTACCAATTTCAGATATTGATTGTCCTACCCAGAAAAGAATAAAATTACGTAGATTCCAGGTTAAGGTAAATAATCGCGAATTTCGGGTGTTTTCCTGCTCAGAATCTGATGGTGATTCAACTGTGATTTCAGTGGGCATAGGCAGAGCGGATTTACAATATAGATATTTAAACCAGGCTAAAAGCAAACCTAAAACTTGATCCTTCAGCCAAAGTCGATATTTGTTCAATTCTTGCCAAAATCATTATAGTTTTATACTAAAACAAAGTTAAACTTTTTCTGGCAAAACGAGAAAAATAATTAAGTAAGTCGGCGTAAAAATAAAGGTATGCTCCCGTGAAGGAACGAAGTAAGAAAGGCAATAACAAGAGATTAATTATTGTTTACATTTTGTTACATCATTAGTTTTATTTGTGCCGATTTACTTGAACGATTAATACAATAGTTCTGCGATACGCTCAGCGTCAAGCCGGAGGCTTATCGCAGCAGTCGTCGTTTTGCACGTGAGGCTGTTTCAATAGGGTTTGATGCTCCCCAGTTAAGCTACCTTCCGCGGACTTAAGCTGATGGTTAATTGCTGTCAACCCACAGTAGAATCATCTGGAAATTGGGTTGCTAATGATTTAGTAATTAACAGGGAGATAGGAGATTTCACGGGTTGTGGTTGATAAACCAAACAAGATGATGGCATTAGTTTTATAAACGTTGAGTAAGCCAGCAATGAAATTTGTTCCTAATTCCGGGGGAATAAGTTCGGATTGTTGCATAATTTGTAGTACATATTCAAATTGAACTTCTTGATTTAAGTTTGAAAGTTTTCCATAGGAAATATTGACAGTTGTGTTAAAACAAATAGCTATTTGCTCAACAAGAAAGCAGAGAATACCAGCATTATCTCATAGAGATTCTTCTATGTCGGGAGTAGGTAATGGTGGATGTGTGTCTATTATAATTAAATTTTCAACTTGTTCGACCTCCGATTCTAATTGGCGAGCCATTTCAAAAGCAATCAGTCCACCATTAGAGTGCCCTCCTAAGAAATAGGGACCATCTTGTTGGATTTCCTTAATTGCTTTGATATAAGTAGCAGCCATTGCTTCAATAGTTTCTAATGGTGGCTGTTTTCCATTTAAACCTTGTCCTTGTATTCCATAAATAGGAAGTTCTTTACCCAAGGTTTGAGCAAGCACAGAATAGGATAAACCATAACCACCTGCTTGATGTAGGAGAAATAAAGGAGTTAAATCACCTTGGGGCTGTAGAGGAACAAGCTTTCTATCTCTTTCTAAGGGAGCAGCTATTTTTTCGATTGTTGGTTCACGGAATAAGCTAACAGCACTCAGACTATACCCTAACTGCTTTTCAATTGTTGCTATTAACTGGATTGCCAAAAGTGAATGACCACCTAAATCAAAGAAGTTTTCCGTAACACCAATGGTACAAAGAGGGAGTATTTCTGACCATATTTCTAATAATTGATGCTCCAAAGGTGCCCGGGGTGGAATCTTTTTCTCAGAGCCAATATTTTGTCGAAGTGAAAATGCAATTAAAGCTTTTCTATCTACTTTACCATTAGGTGTTAAGGGCAAGGTGTCTAAGGTGACAAAGGCACTAGGCACCATGTATTCTGGTAGCTTTGAAAAGAGGAATTCACGTATTTCTTTGATAGTCAGTGATTGCTCAATAACTATATAGGCTAAGAGGTGTTTGTTACCACTAGTTTCTTCTTTATCAATAACTACCACTTGTTGGATTTGGGGATGGCTGTTGAGAACAGCTTCAATTTCTCCTAGTTCGACACGGAAGCCCCTTAACTTGACTTGGTTATCGATGCGACCCATGAACGTTATATTACCATCTGGTAAGTAACGAGCCAGGTCTCCTGTTTTGTAAAGCCGTTGTGATTTGGTATTGGAGAAAGGATTCAGTTCTGGAGGCTTGAGGTAGCCTCTGGCTAAGCTATCACCGCTAATGTACAATTCTGTGGGTACAGCTGCTTCTTGATTTGCTAATATGTAAATTTCTAAATTATCTAAACTAAAATTAGGTAATGGTGTATTTAATAAAGTAAAAGCTATTTGAAATAATGGGTTATTACTAGTATCCCGTTCAAAATTTAAGCGGTCAACTAAGGTTTCAAAAGGTACTTCTGTATGTTCAAAAGCTTCTAGTACTCTTGCTTTGACTCTATTTAAAAGCGTCCTAAAATTGGGTTCATCTGATAAGTTAGTCCGAATTACTAACATATTCACAAAAAACCCAATCAGTTTTTCCACATCAATTCCTGGACGATTAGCGATGGAAGTTTCCACAGGTATATCTTCTTGTCCACTATAACGAGACAAAAGAACCCCAAAAGCTGCCACCAGTGTCATAAACAAAGTCGCACCTTCTTGTTGGCTGAAGGTGCGAATTCTTTGTGTGAGAGAATTTGGTAATGTAAATTTGACTAAATCCCCTCGAAATGTCTGCAAACGTGGTCTCGAAAAATCTGTAGGAAATTCTAAAATTGGTAATGAGGCTAATTGCTTTTCCCAATATTTTAAACTAAACTCCTTTGCTTCAGGATTGATTCCATCTTCTTCAAGCAACAATTCTAAAATTTCAATATCATTTATTTCTGAATAATTCATAATCTGCCCAAATTATTTTGAAGTGCCAATGGCAAAAATGACATTAAATACTTTTTCAAAGATAATAAAAATAATTTGAATCCTGCAATTAATTGCCTCGATTTAAAAAAATATGTTCCATGTAAAATATTAAAGAAAGGCTCTAGTCGATTTTCAAATAACCACAGAACTTCATCTATTCTACTTTTTTGTTCTGCACTCAACCATTTACCCTGCTTCCACTTAGAAATAACCTTCTTTCGCTGAATACGAAAGTCTATGATTGTTCTAGTTGCCTGTAAATTTTTCTGCCTGATTACACTGAGTAATAATACTTACTTCCGAAATCCGCTATTAGCTCCAGCAGTAAATACTATATTGGTCTTTAGAGAAGGACAGAAATCCACCTATGGTTATCCTGGTGCGATCGCCAACCATGGGAACGATACAGTGGTAAAATCTACCACCATCGAACAGCACCATATCTCCAATACCTGGCTTAAAGGTCATGCTTCCGTACTTATCGGCACATAGCGGATGCGTTTCCGTAAGGATTCAAAGAGGTATAAGATCTGTCTTGAAAGGGTAAAGATTCGCCGTTCCATTCTAGTCCATAGAGGGTCAATTCACCACCATCTTCAGGGAGAACTAGGGGAATGTAAAAACTCAGTCGATCAGTTGTATCAACCAAAGTTCTCAAATGCTCACTTTGAGGCTTGCTCAAGAAAAAGATAATAACATGGATTGTAAATTCGTGACCTTTGTGCAATTCTCGGATAGTAGCAGGAATATAAGTCTGTCCTTGAAGTCTATAGGGAACTTCCACTTTCTTGAGTTCAGAAAGAATTTGAAATATTGACTCAATTCGCGTTGCTCCCATTCAAGTGTCTCATCAAACAACATACGACACTTTTGGCGAAAGATTGCTGCATAATCGAAGTACTGCTGCAAGCTAGGATCGCAAAAAATGATGCTTTCACCAAAACTCAATGCTCCATTAGCCATATCCGCAAACTTAGAATCTACGATCGCATTAATATCGCCTTCATTGTTCTTTAGGCGAGTGACGACTTGAACTACCACATCTTTAGGCAACACCTCCCGGATAATCATACCCCCGAAGCTACGGTTATACAACATATCTTGAAGAGCGCTGGGATGTTTCTCTATTTCCGATACATGGATATCAAGAAAGTCAAACAGAGAACCTTTGGCAATTACCTTCTTAGGCATAAATATTTTCCTGATGTTTTGAGTTTTTTTGTCAAAATATTATGCTTTTGTGGAAATTAACCTTGCCTCCAATAACTACTGGGCTGTCATATTAATTATGCAGAGCCCTCCACAGGTAAATATAATTTAGTGCCTGACAAACCTTCGTCAGCCTCTACAAACTAACAGAATATTGGAAGGTACGTGGGTATTATCTGTCTAGACAGCCACTACTGCCTATGCCTAGCCTCCCTCGACTTATTTGGGGCAAAGCCTAGTACTCCACCAACCCAAAATTGCCGGATTAGGGCAAGGAGAGGGGAGAGAGGGAAGAGGGGGAAGAGGGGGTAGAAAATAACTTTTTTCTCATTAATAACCCCGCAAAGTTGACTTGACGGACTACTAGATACAGAGAATTTCTCCCATAGTAAGAGTAAGTGGCACGCCATTTCCAATCCTATGGGCTGCTAATAATTGACATTTCACAAACATTTTCTCAGGGAAAAGGCCCTAGAACAATTCAAATCCCAAAATATAAATCCTTTTTTTTGGCGTTGTAGGTTAAAAGTTTTAATCAGTCTGACTTCAAGGCGTAAAGGTTAAAGTTATTGTTGTTCAATGATGCCAATAGTGTAAATTCATACTCCTACTTACAACACTATTTTTAGAACATCATAATACTTCCTTAATTGTCAACCCCCCTTTGACCTAATACTTATCCTGACTGGTACTTCATCAAGTATTAATTATACATAAGTTCATATTATGAGTTTACAGTTTCAGTTCAGAAAATTAAAAGCTTCTATGTAATCTATAGGAATCCGTTTTGATTTTTGGAAGGCGCAGCGTGGCGAAGCCATAATTATTTGTGTGGGTAGGCAAGAGGCACTCATGCAAGAGGCAAAAGGGTTTTAGTAAATTCAAGGGTACTGAGTTTTTTTCAATTTTCAAATAGGATTCCTATATATTTTGAAATTTTAGGTAAGCTATTACCGAAAGGCGGAAGTCAACCGTTCGTTCGGTTGACTTCCCCTTATTTCTCTCACTCCTGAGCAAGGGATGCCTTCAACATTTTGACAATACTTGGATAACCGTTAAATTCTGCAAGCATTAAAGCGGTGTAACCACCTCGATTTTTCAAATTGATATCCCCATTTGCCCTCAGCAAGACTTCTACAATTTTGACATAACCTAATGATGTGGCCCACATCAATGCTGTGGCGCTATTTGCATCTTTAAAATTAACATCGGCACCATGTGCGATTAATTCTTGAGTAATCGTTTTAGAATTGTGTTTCGTAGCTTCGATTAATAGGGTTTTTCCATCTTTTAATTGAGTATTAGCATTAGCACCATTTTCTAACAATACTTTTACCGTTTCGATGTTTCCTTGTATTGTTGCCAGAGCCAAGGGTGTTTCATCCAAATTTGTCACTCCTACATCAGCACCTTGCTTTAACAAAGATTTGACAATGGTACTATATCCTTGCAAAGCCGCTACAAGTAAAGGTGTATCGCCTAGATTATTTCTTTTATTAACATCCGCACCAGCAGTAAGAAGTATTTCTACAATTTCAGTGTAACCTTCGACAACAGCAATATGTAAAGGAGTTTCTCCGTCTTTATCCTGTAGATTGACATCGGCACCAATATTAACCAGAGTCGCCACAATAGGAGCATGCCCCTCAGCTACAGCGATGGATAACGCCGTTTCTCCATCGGTGTTTGTCTCATTTACATTAATACTTGTAGCTAATAGCGCCTCAATCACTCCTAGATATCCAATTTCTGCGGCTACCATCAATAAAGTTTCGCCTTCAGAATCCCGAATATTGACATCAGCGTCAGCTTTGAGTAAAGTTTCTACTACAGTAGTATGTCCTTGTTTTACAGCTAATTTCAAAGCTGTATCATTGTCTTTATCTCTGAGATTTACTTTAGTGCCAGCATCTACTAAAGCTTGCACTATAGGATTATAACCTTTGAGAGCCGCGATCATCAAAGCTGTACTGCCATCTTCATTTACGGCGTTGATATCCGCACCTTTGGATATTAATATGCGTACAATGTCAAATTGTTTTGACGAGCTTGCCAACATCAAAGCCGTTAAACCATAACGTTTTCTTTTGCAATCGATATTTGCACCCGAATCGAGGAGTATTTTGACAATTTCTGTATAGCCAGAATTCGCTGCAAACATCAACGCCGTAGTGCCATCTCGATCGTCAACACTCGGAGAAGCACCCGTACTCAAAAACCTTCGCACCCTATTAATATCGCCACTTCTAGCTGCTTCTAGTAGCGAAGCATTGTTTTTGCTCATTTTTAGTTGTTAATGGTTAGTGGTTAACTGTTAGTTGTTAATGGTTTTAACTCATAACTCCTAACTATTGATCCAATGCCCTATGCCCAATGCCCTATGCCCAATTCCAATTTTCATTTTCCCATTCCCTACTCCCGATTCCCTCCACGGGTTATGCTAATTTTTATGAAGATTTCAGTATTGGGGAGAACACGATGAATTTGGAACTTTCGCCAGAAATTAAATATTGGATGCAATTTTTCCATCCCGTTTTAATGTGGGCGCTGTTGTTATGTGCGCTTTATGCTGCGTACTTAGGATTACAGGTACAGCGTACTAGAAATGCTAAGGGTGATGATAAGAAAGAACTGATTAAAGGTAAGTACAATGTCAAGCACTTTCAAATTGGCTCTTTATTGTTAGCACTGATGGTATCCGGTTGTGTTGGTGGGATGGCCGTTACCTATATTAATAATGGTAAATTATTTGTTGGTCCCCATTTATTAGCTGGGCTTGGGATGACAGCTTTAATTGGTTTTTCCGCTTCTTTGTCTCCGTTTATGCAGAAAGGAGCAAATTGGGCGCGGGTAAGTCATATTTTGTTAAATTTCACGATTTTAGGACTTTTCACTTGGCAAGCTATTACTGGCATGCAAATTGTCCAAAAACTTCTTAGTAATGCCTAGTATTTTCACAAACTAATATTGCTAAGTAAGGCAGGTAGAGGAGCCACTGCTCGGCTAGGGTTCCCCGAGTTGTCGCAAGTGGGGTAGAGGAGCCACTGCGTTGCCGAGGTTCCCTCGGTTGTAGCAAGTGGCGTGGGGTAGAAAAGAAGTTTTTCTTCTCATTATTAACCCGGTTTAATTGAGTGTACTAAAGGTATGAAGTATGAAGTATGAAGCAATAACTTAAAATACTTCATACTTCATTCTCCATGTTTCATGCTTTTTCAGATTTATCTGAAAAAGATATGTCTAAAGACTGATGAAAATTATTCTGAACTTTGCGTGTTAAACGACGAGAGACTTGACGAACGATTTGATTGAGTAAGCGATCGCCAGTAGATTGAATTAAGGATTTTGGTAGGCGTTTAATAAATTGAGGAAAATGAAGGTAAACGGTAAGATATAATTCCCATTCGACTCTAGTTGTTGGAGTTGATTGAATAGAATTATTTTCGTCTTGGCTTTCAACTAACTGTAACGATGCACGATAATCTACATCGTAACCGGGAGGTTGATAATCGGGAATGGGTATGGTGAGGATACGGTAAACACCTTGCTCGGGAGGCAAAAGTTCCAATCCGATTTTTGGCTGTACTTCGTAACCAAAAGCACCAAAACTACCAATTGTTAATTCATAGCCATTTTCTCCCAAACGTTGTACTTTCATTGGTTGAGCACAATCAGAAAACCATTGGTTGTGATTGTTAAGATATTTAGCAACGGTTTCGGCGGGAGCAGATAACTCCATGCAGTCGCTATAAGTACCGTAAAATTGAGTTTTTTCCTCAAAATCGAACTTATCGGGAAAATCTTGACTATCAGATAAACTTGATGCTACAGATATAATTTTTTCTTTTGATTCATAAGATTTACACTTTCGATTAGTTGAAACCATTAGTGTATTCCTGTATACTTTAAAGTTTGGTTAAAATAATATTTCCCATGCTAGATGAGATGTTTCGCAAAAGTAAGGCAAATTCATTGAAACATTAACAATCTGTCATAAAGTTCACCTAATCTCTACAATAGAGAACGAAAGATAATGATATAAGTTTCCCAACCTGGGGGGTTATAATGAAAGCTTTTGTAGCAGGGGCAACAGGTGAGACGGGCAGACGCATCGTCCAAGAGTTAATGGTGCGTAATATTCCAGTTCGTGCATTAGTTAGGGATATAGAAAAAGCTAAAAGTATTTTGCCTGCTGATGTGGACTTAGTGCAAGGTGATGTGTTAAAGCCAGAGGATTTACTCGCTGCTTTGGGGGATAGCACGGTGTTGTTGTGTGCTACTGGTGCAAAACCCAGTTTAGATCCCACTGGACCTTATAAAGTAGATTATGAAGGTACGAAAAATTTGGTAGAAGCGGCGAAAGTTAAAGGAATAGAACATTTCGTGTTAGTGTCCTCCTTATGTACTTCCCAGTTATTCCATCCCTTGAATTTATTCTGGTTAATTTTGATTTGGAAGAAACAAGCAGAGGAATACATTCAAAAAAGTGGTTTAACTTATACAATAGTGCGTCCTGGGGGATTGAAAAACGAAGACAACAGCAATCCCATCGTCATGCAGAGCGCAGATACAATGTTTGACGGTAGTATTCCCCGTCAGAAGGTAGCTCAAGTTTGTGTCGAATCACTCTTTGAGTCAGCTTCGCGAAATAAGATTGTAGAAATTATTTCAAAAGAAGACGCTGTTGCTAAAAGCTTTGGAGAATTATTTACAGCAGTCGCTTAGTGAGAAGAGGGTTAGGAGTAAGGAGTAATGGGTAAATACTACTTGTAAGACATAAACTTAAAATTCATAACTCCGCTCCGCTCCTCCTCAATCTCCCCTGTCTTGTAAACTCAGTGCCGAGGGAGCAATAATTTTGCAGTCACACAAAAATAATGATTGCTAGAATTAAACTTGCTAAACAATCCGGCTTGATTAATTAACATTGCCGGAATTGTTCAATTTATTGTTGTTGTTATTTATTATCTGGCTATCTTAATTAAAATTAATGAGTCAAACTCTTAAAGGTTTTTACTTCAAAGGCGTTGAAAAAACCATCGGTCCTTTAATTGCACTCCTTACCTTTGTCTGTATGTTCCAATGGTATATTAACGGTAGTTTAGGACCAAATAGCGACCCAGTATTTCACAAGAGACAGCCACCTTTAGTAATGGAAGGCGGCGATCCTTATATCCGCGCTTTAATGCGAACTATATCGGCGAGTGAAGCTAATAGCAAACGTCCTTATTCAATTTTATATGGTGGCGAACATGTCAGTGATTTAAGTCGCCATCCGGAGAAATGCGTCAGAATACCCATAGGGCCAAATAAAGGAAATTGTTCTACAGCAGCTGGTAGATACCAAGTTATTAATACTACTTGGTTTAAAATTGCTGAGCGCTATCACCCCAAACAACCGATGCCTATGATGTTTTGGGCTAGCTATAGTTTTGAAGCAGAATATCAAGATATAGTAGTTCATAATTGGTTGAACGATTCTAGAGAATGGGGAGTTAATATTTCTCAATTATTGCGACAAGGAAAAATAAATAAAGTTTTAAAAATACTTTCTCCCACTTGGACAAGTTTGGGATATGGCATAGAAACTAATTCCATCAGTAGTAGTTTACCGAGAGTTTATCAGAGAGTTTTAAAAGAGGAATTAAGCGCGGCTAATGTTAATAAGGTTCAATAATTAAAACGAAGGAAGAAGGAAGAAGGAAGTTAGAAGTTGGCTGGAATATCTATGGGGATTTAAACCCCAACCCAATTCTTTCACCGTATGACGGGAACCCTTAAAAGTTTTTTCTTCTAAAAAACTTTTAAGGGAACCCTATGACGGTGGGGAATTAAACCCATATGTTTAAGTTAAAAAATATAGATTTTGAGCTACTTATATAGAATAAATCTTAATAAGTAAATATTACATCACATCACTTTCGTTATGGAGGTTTAAGTTTATATTGCAGTATTGCAGCATTGGATTCAAGTGAAAACGACTATATAACAAAAAAAT
>JBCBQE010000067.1:0-13847 GCA_039820385.1 Cyanobacteria bacterium J06635_10 | reverse complement strand
CTACTAAGCTGCGATGGGTTGCCAAACGATGAAATCCAAAAGCAATTCCCAAACCGATAGTCATCCAGTGCAATAGCACCGCAACTCCCACAGCAGCCCAACTAAAGGTGCTAGGTAGGAATGCCGATAATACCGCTATATGAAGTATAGTGGTAAAAATAATCACATTCAATCTAGGGGAAGGTGGATTAAATTGGGATAAAGAAGCTTGAGATAAATTACTAGTCATGAAGTTTTTTACTTTAGGGCGGATGAAATTCTTCCCATATTTGACACCTACTCAAAACCTAAATATTATTTTCTCACTAAACTCAGCAGGGAATTCGGCTCCAAGATACGAACAGATAATGGTATTTAGCAAGCCCTATTTAGGAATTTGCTCTCTAGCAATCAACTTGGAAAAGTTACACCGGAGCATGAGAAAAGAATATCAATTTTAGGTTTTCTTAATTTGATCGATGCAATATTACTGATTGAATTTTTAATCTTAATGTTTCCCTAAAATTAAGACAATGGGAACTGACTACTAAATTTATTTTTAATAATATATCTCAATTACGGCTTTCTTGAGGCTGATTCTGCTTATAATTTAAATTTTAATTTACCTCTAAATAACATTGGTGTCCATATTTTTTTCTTCCATGACCCAAGCTTTAATCTATAACGCTTCTTAAGATTATAGAATTTTGTATGCAGGGATTTATAATTCAAAATATTTAATCAAGCAAGGGCTAAGCATATTACATTTGTTTAATTATTTTTCTGGGTATTATTCAATTTCCTTACCTTAAGAATATTTGTCTTTTTTACGGACAAATGTAGTGTATGAGGTGCGGTAAAAATTTTTGTGGAAAATTTATCAGTAAATATATGTAAAGTTTTATTAGAAAGTGACATAAATTACTTAATTCTGGTAGGTACAAGGAAAAAAAATGAATATGCAGGAACATAAAAGTGTCATCAGACACTCGACATTTTAGAAAAGTAAGTTAAAACTATGAAATTAAAGTAACTTGGGGCTATAGAAAATTAAAAGACCTAAAAAATGGATTTTTCATAGATATTCGATTTGTTTTGCCATAAGTTCTTGCTTAATTACTGAGAACTTTGTAAATTTCTAATAAGATTGTCGGCAAGTCTCTTAGAATGATACGCTAACTTTCTGTCGTAATTGCTCATATAGTTAATTACTCATGAAGGAGTGCCGTAATGGAAATAGCTCCAATTCTGAAAAGCCAAACCGTTCAGAATCGGGTGCGCGAAGTCGGTATAAATCCAAATTACTGGTATCCCGCAGCTTGGGCTGATGAATTAAAGCCAGGTCAAGTAATACCGGTGACAATCTGGAATACAACAATTGCACTGTACCGTTCGCAAGATGGTCAAGTTTATGGTCTAGAGGATGCTTGCCCGCATAAAGGTGTTCCTTTACATAAAGGCAAAGTCAAGGGGGAGAATCTCATCTGTCCTTATCATGGTTGGGAATTTAGCAGTGATGGAGTATGTCGGAGTATTCCGTATTTACCTGAAGACCAAAAACTGCCATGTGCCACAGCATATAGCTATGCGGTGCGGGAGAGATATGGTATTGTCTGGATTTTTCCAGGAATCGTTGAAGACTTGGAAAAAGTAGCATTTCCTTCAGTTCCCGAGTATGACGATCCAAAGTGGCTGGCAATTCCGATACCGGGAAATTTTAAAGCTCATTTTTCCATCTGTAATGAAAATACCATGGATGTATTTCATGGCTATTTACATCAAAACTTACAGGGATGGTTTGATCCAGTGCTTGAGCGTTTGCAAGCCTCTGAAGCATCTGTAAAAGCTGAATATCGGGTGTCCTATCAAGGTTGGATGACCAAGTTTTTCGGATTCAGCGAACAAGGGAACGAAGTTACAACTCGCACTGTCACAATTAGATATAACTATCCTCATTACCATAGTTCTTTAGAAGGGGTATCTTCTTTATATTTAATGCGCCAACCAGTAGGGGCACAATTAACAAAATCTTTTTCCCTGCTATTTATCAAAATTCGCCTTCCCCAATGGTTGATTAAACCGTTACGAAAACAGATCGCGAAAATAGTTTGGCATTTCCTGCTGAAGAGTTTTCTCGATCAAGACACTGAGATGATTGAAAGCGAACAACAAACCTATTTGGCTAACCCCCAAAGACGTTATGTAGAAATTAATCCAGCAATAATTGCCCTACAACGGGTAATTGTAGGTCAACATGAAAAATTTATGCAACAATCTAAAAAACTATTGAATACTAATAATGTGAACCACCCATCTTTGGCTAGCATCGTCAAGTCAAATTTAACCGATCGTAGCTAGTGAAGGACAATCTGGTATAACAGATTGGTTAGGAGCGCAAAGTAAATTTTCAACCGCAAACATATATTAAAGGCCGACTGGCAAATATTAGGTGAGAGGAGTAGAAAGTGGAAGTTGTAGAAGAGTATATGCAGGGCCTCTATCAAAGTGGTCTTTATCCAGAAAAGTTTATTTGTCATCAAAAACAGGGAAATTTGGTTGAAGTTGAAGATCCTACCGATGGTAAGAGATACAAACTTCTAACATTTTGCACTAACGATGTTTTGGGTTTAGTCCAGTCAGAAAAAGTAAAGCAGGCAGCAATTGATGCAATTTTACAATACGGTACTTCTAATAGTTCCTGTTCCGTACTAAGCGGTAGAATTGATTTGCATCGTCAGTTGGAACAAGAAATTTCGGCTTTTAAACATTTACCCCACACTCATCTATTCCTTAATGCTTGGATGGCAATGCAAGCATTAATCGATGGTTTTTGCCACCTAGCGATTAATATTCCTGGGTTTCGGAACACTAGAGAAACATTAATTTTAACTGATGTTCTCAACCACGGCTGCATACTTTCTGCCGTTACCAACGCCAGCAATCGTTCCGGAAAGATGTTTAGCCACAGTCCCAACGTCCGGGTAAAAGCTTACCGTCACTGTGATGTAAACGACTTGGCACGTAAATTACGACGCTACGCTCAGCCGGACGATCGGATCATGGTAGTTTCCGATGCAGTCTTCTCGATGGATGGTGATATTGCCCCATTACCGGAGATGCTAGACGTTTTAGAGAACTATCCCGGTAGCGTCATCGTCATGGATGAAGCCCATGCCAGCGGTGCAATTGGTCCCAAAGGCGGCGGTATATATGACCACTTTGGAATTACACCCCAGCAAGTACTCGATCGGGGAATGGTGCCGTTAATTATGACCACCTTCTCTAAATTTGCAGCTTCTGCAGGTGCAGCAATCAGTTCTCATATGCCAGAAATGATTGACTTGTTGGATGTTTCTCCAACTTCCATCGGCACAATTTCTCTCCCTGCACCGACAACAGCAGCAGCCTTGGAAAGTATTCGTCAGGTAAGAGAAAATCCCGAGTTAGTGGAAACTCTACAAGCGAATACCCGTTATTTACGGGAGCGTTTAGTCGAACATGATTTTATGGCGATCGGCGAAACCAACGTTATTCCTGTATTAATGCCCCCCGAACTAAATCCTAAGATGTTCACCCGTCATTTGATGGAACAGCACGGCATTTGGGTATCTGCGATTTGGTTTATTGCCAAACCTCGTTTAAGAATTACCGCCAATGCCCTTCATACTAAAGAAGATATGGATAATTTGGTTCAAGCGATGGTAGAAACGCGGGAACTTTTATATAAGCCTGCGAGTATCGCCACTGCTTAGGTATTGAGAAGGGGACACAAAAATAAATCGCAGATGAGGGAAGTACAGATTAACTTCCAACCTACAATTAAACTTGAATGGGACGGGCTAAAAGCCCGTTCATTTCCGTTTAAACCAGAACTTCACACTATCAAGCCTTACGAAAGTGTGACAATTGCGTAAGTCCTCAATCTTACTAAGTGTCGCACAACGGCACGGCACGCTTTTTGCCTCAATAAAGGAGGAAGAAAATCTACACCCCTTTTTGCCTCCCCTACTTGAAATTATGTGCCAGTGACTCAAATCATCCCGAATCCGCTTTGATCTATGAAATTGTTCATAAAGGCACGGAACTCTTAACCATCCAGGCACCTTGAGTCGATAGATGATCAATAACCAAATAATTAAAATAAGCCAATAAAAATATCATCATTAAGAATTAGAATGTAACTTTTTTACATTAAAACCAAATTTTTACGACTGAATATGGTTACTCAAACCCAAAATTTTCAGGTATCAGCTGTAACTACTGATGCACAAAGGGAAATGTTCCTCGATGTGCCTTTTAAAGTATATAAAAATTATCCGAATTGGGTGCCACCCATCCGCAGCAGTATTGCCAAACAATTAGCAGTAGAAAATAATCCTTTTCTTGAATATGGAGAATTTCAGCAGTTTATTGCAGTTTCTAAAAAGAACGATCAACCTTTAGGAAGAATTGTCGCAGCAGTAAATCGACGATTAATTGAAAGTGAAGGTAAGAATATTGGTCTTTTCGGCTATTTTGAATGTATAGAAGACTTTGACATTGCTAGCGCTTTATTAGAAAATGCCTCTCAATGGTTACGCGATAAAGGTATGACTGTTGTTAGGGGACCAATAAATTTATCTACTCATAATAGTTGTCTATTTTTAGTAGATAGTTTTGATCTGCCGCCAATGATGATGACACCTTATAATCCGCCTTACTATCCTAAATTTATGGAACAGGCTGGTTATTACAAAGGAAATGATGCCTATGCTTATGATTTCCCTTTAGATATTGTTTTAGATCCAAAATTTGAAAAAGGCTATAAAATTGCTTGTAAATCTGGCATTAACTTCCGCCCTCTCCGTACCAAAGGCGAAGGTTTTGAACAAGACTGTCGCAGCCTTTATGAATTGTTTACTACTACCTTTGCCAGAAACTATAGCTCAAGTCCTCGCACTCTTGAAGAGTTCATGGATGAAGCGAAGGAATTACAATCATTAGTAGATCCAGATGTGTTTCCTGTTGCTGAAGATAACGGCAAAATGGTCGGGTTTTGGATGGGTTTACCCGATTATAATATTGCTCTGAAACAGGTTAATGGTAAATTGAATTGGCTAGGAATTCTCAAATTTCTTTGGTATCGCCGCCAAATTGACCAAGGAAGAGTAATTGTGATTTGCAGCCTGCCGGAATATCGCCGTAAAATGGTACCTTTAGGGTTAATTTATTTAGGAATGCAAGGGGGAATAAAAAAAGGTAAACCTTATAGGCGAGCAGAACTTTCCTTTGTGTGGGAAGATAATTCACCTTCCCGAAAATTAGTTGAAGCAGCTGGCGGCAAAATCTACAAGACTTACCGAATTTACGAGAAAGAACTATGAAAACCTTAGTTACAGGTGCCAATGGTTTCACGGGTTCGCACTTAGTAAAATCGCTACAGCAGCGCGGCGATTCGGTTGTTGGACTTGTGCGGAAATCTAGCGATTTATCTCGATTAAAGGATACAGATATACAGTTGGTCACGGGGGATATTACTGATCGCAAAGCTTTACGCGAAGCTATACAGGGTGTTGATACAGTCTTCCACACGGCGGCTTTTGTCGAACTAGGTTTAGTCGATGAGGCACAAATGGAGCGGGTAAATGTGGAAGGAACCCAAGCCGTTTTAGAAATCGCCAAAGAAATGAAAATATCTAAAATGGTATACTGTAGCACAATCGGTATTTATGGCGATACCAATGGTGAAATAGTCGATGAAACCTTTGAAAGAACTCAAGAACACTTCTCCTCTGCCTACGACAGTACTAAGTACGAAGCACAGCAATTAGTAGATAACTACGCTGTAATTGGTTTGCCCGTAGTTAGCGTCATGCCATCTGGTATATTAGGTCCAGACGATCCTCATTTCGGTCCCGTTTTTAAATTATTTTTACAAGGTAAATTGAAACTGTGGGTAGGTGGCGATCGCATTACTGGAATAGTTCATGTGGATGACCTGGTAAATGCGATGATATTGGCGGCAGAGAAAGGCGAAAGAGGCGAACATTATATAATTTCTGCTGGCGAACTTCCTTCTCGCGAAATGTTTGAAATTATCAGCGAAGAAACAGGTATTTCCACACCTGTGGAAGTTCCACAACCGTTAGTCAGGGTTGTAGGTAATATTCTTGACCCTATAGGAAATTTATTATCCTGGAATCCACCTATAGGCAAAGAACGCTTACATTATTTATACGACCGCTGCGTGCGAGTTGATGCCACAAAAGCGCGTGAAAAATTGGGTTGGCAACCCCGTCCGGTACCCCAAATATTAAAAGAAATTGCTACACAGTTACAAACCCAAATGTAACAAGTAGTGTTGTATGCAATTATCATCCGGAGAAATTGTTACGATAAATTACAAGACAGATTTTCCTTGAAAAGTTTATATGAATCCCTTGTTATTGAGTGTTTCGAGAGCAACAATTTGCTTCATTATTGCCTTCGTACTGGCAAGTTTAGTAGAATACTGGTTGCATCGTTTGATGCACGTTAACCGTAGAATTGGCGAACGTCACCGCGATCATCACCGTCGTAATGAGGGACAAGGTGTAATCTGGGAATTCCGCGATTACGTAGTTGGTAGTTCCTTGGTAATGCTATTAATGTTTTTCTATTCCTGGGATGCTGGCTTGGGTTGGTTTTTGGGTAGTTTTATTTATGCAGCTTTTTCAGCATATGCCCATCAATTGCAGCATGAAAATCCCACTAAATGTTTCTGGATGAAAATGCCGGTACATTACGTACATCATAAGTATGGGATGTGGGAGCATAATTTTGGTTTAGCGGTAGATTGGTGGGACCATGTTTTTGGGACTTATAAAGCCGTTGAATGGATGAGTGAAAAAGAAATGGCACTATCCGAGCGCGGTTATTTACAGTTGAAGTGGTGGTAGATTTTTTCTGGTTTTGAGCATGTATTGGTGCAAGCCAGGGATAACTACTTTAGGTTTGCACCTTTGTACCTTGAAAACTATATATAGATTGGCTTTCAAATATCGGTAGTTGAAATTAACTTTAACCGCTCCGCCGGGATTAATATCTTTCCCGCTTACATCGGCTTAGGATAAAACACTACGAAAAAAAACTCAGCGCTCCTTTGCGCTTTCCTCTGTGCTCCTTTGCGTTAAAAAAATATAATTCCGATGCCAAGGGATTTGATATTAAACAGTAGGCTGGTGCGTGACACTCCCAAGATTTATTTGTCACCTCCAAAATTCCTAGAAGTGTCACACACCCTACAAGAAGAAATGTACTAGTTTGTTACTTTATTCAGATTCTAAAATAAAATCGGCGATCGACGTATCTTTCTCCACGGGTGTAATTTCTGGAACACTTAATAATACCGATCGCTGAATAAATTCTTTGTCTTGAATGCGCCTTTCTACACGATTGGGAATTCCATAACCATATACAATATGCCCTAACCCTGCTAAGACAACTACTTGATAATCGGGGTTGGCTTTGACAAATTTAGCGATACCATCTGCCATTGTTTCATCCCACAATACCTGGGCTAGGAAGAAACGATTTGCACTATTACTATTTCCATGCCCGCCTGTTTGATGTTGTTCAAATGATTTTAATACCATTTGACGATATGCTATGTTATCTGTGCGAATTTCTGTAATAGGTGGAATTGCTTGTTTCTCTAGATTTGTGAGTTTTTCTATCCCTTCTCGTGCAACTTTACGGGTAATTTCACTGGGAGTATTTAATGCTAAAACGGGTATTTGTTTCTGTTTAGCAAAGCGTAAAATAGGAGCGTAGAGTTCCCAGTCAAAACCCCAACGTGTTTTGAATTCGCTTTTTTTAATAAATTCTGCTTCTGTAATAGTGCCTGCAATATATTGATTGATAATTTCTTGAAAGGGACGTTGAAACATTTCCATCCCGATCGCAATTCGTGTATTCTTTTTATATAGCTCTTGAATTATTTTTAACTGGTTTTCGTGATCTTTGGAACTGTCGTGAGTCTCTCCGAGATATATGACATTTGCTTTCTTCAGTTCAGGTAAAATCTGATTTAAGTTATCAACGCATTGAGTCTGGGAGAATTGAGCAGCACAAGCAGTTTCGTTTGATTGGGCGTAACTAGGGAAGGTGCATAGGAAAAATACTCCGACTGATAAAGCAAACAACTTATCTATTCGGAAATCAAATTTTTGAGAATATTTTTTCATATTGTGCAATATTTACCCACGATAAACTGTGGGCTATCGAAAAGTTTCATTAATATAGCGGTTAACGGGAAGAATGCAACAGATTAACGGGCACCCGAATCCAAACCTCTCCCCGAATGAGGGGAGAGGCTTTACTCTGTAAGAAAAATAAGTATTTTGTATTCTAATAAGCTGCTAGGTGCTATATTTACAGGTTATCTGTTATCAATGACCATATGCTAAGACAACATAGAATTTGTTTTAGCTTGATAATCTACACATTCTATTGCTTCTTCGGTGTTGGCGATAGAAGGCTTTACCGTGCATTTTAGACGATAATTGTCAGTAAAATATTCACAACCTGCACATGGAATTTGATGCATTTTCTTTGCGATCGCAACAGTATCTCGCGCTGCACTCCACATACTCCAGCCTACGGAAATAATTAATACCCAAGCACTGACAAAGCAGATAGGTACTAAAAAAGGTCGAACCGCATCAAATAGGTAATAAAGTATTTGAAACACGACGTTGAGGTTAAAGGTTAAGGGTGGAAGATAATTGCCAATGCCCCATGCCCAATTGCCTAGTAATTGATTACATTGCCGTATGACCTAGGGCTATACCCGCGACTAACATTCCTAAAACTAGAAATGGTTGGGCACTAGCTTGGTATTTTACATCGTTTTCTAAGGGGTCGCGCAGAAAGTACATATCTTGAAATGTAATTTGAGGAATCACTAACAAAAGTAGTATTGCAGCGTACAAATTCTGATGCAGGTAAATCAAATATAGGGCGATCGCTACTTGAAAAAAGTCAATCATAATGGCGCAAATCCAAGCGGCTTTTTTGACACCGAAGACTACGGGTAAGGATTTTAATCCAAATTTCTTATCTCCTTCTACACTTTTAAAGTCATTGACGATGGCAATTCCTAATCCTGCTAAACTATATACAACTGTGAATACTACTACTTTCCAATTTAGTTCGCCGAATAATGCATGGCCGGTACACCAAGGAAAGGCGATGTAGCTGGCACCAAGGGCATAACCACCTATCCAGCCGTTTTGTTTTAGCTTAAGCGGTGGAGCAGAATAAATGTAGGCAATCAAAACACCTAGTACTGCAATTACTGAAATTGTGGGGAACTCATTTCCTGCCCATTTATCTAAGGTAAAAGCCAAACCTAAACCGGCAATCATTAATACCCAAATTTGCGTAATTACCTGGGGTAAAGGAATTGCACCGGAAGGTATGGGACGATAGGGTTCGTTGACTGCATCAATTTCGCGATCGTAATATTCGTTTAAAGTTTGGGTATAACCTGCCAAAATCGGACCAGCAAGTAACATGCAAGCTGCTGACTTGAGAAAATTTTCTAAAGTCCAAGTATAGTTACCCGAAGAAGCCGCACCGCAGACAACCCCCCAAATCAAGGGAATCCAGGTAATGGGCTTCATTAACTGCAAGCGAATTTTCCACTTCGGAGAAGTTTCACCAGATGCTGCACCTTTCATTCCTAGCAACTGTCTGGTTTTGGCACTACGATTTGTATCTTCTGATTGTGGTTGAGTTGATTCAGACATTTTTCTTTATAAAAATTAAGAATTAAGAATTGGGAATTGGGCATTGGGAATTGGGCATTGGGAATTGGGATATGCCCCTGCATCCTGAGCCGCACCGCGAGCGGTAAAGCCGTAAATTGGCTTGAGAATGAATCAACAACTAATCCGATGCCCCATGCCCCATGCCCCATGCCCCATGCCCATTTTTAAAACGAAATTATCAAATATTTGTTTTGGAATTTCGCTCCTGCGATGGGTTTACCGCTGAGGGCAGGAGGTAATAAGATATTTCTTCTTTGATCTCCTGCCTCTATGGTGACTTCTGGCCCATATTGGGTTAGTTTGACTTGTTTTTTGTCAAATCCCGGCAAGAATAACCGCACCTGACGGGCATTAATATCAATTTCGATTGGTCTAGGGACTTGCTGCGCTTGTGTGGTAAAGTCAGGTAGGGCATCTATTAAAGGTTGCCAATTACCTTCTTTAATATCTGGGATATTAGTAACTTCCAAGGGAGCAAAATCTTCGGAGAAGTTTGAATTACCCTCACCAGCAATAACAATTACGCCACCAATAGTTAAACCCACTTGTTGTGCACTACCCCAAAGATAACGAGTTGTAAGCACTTCGATGGGGTCGCCGTTTGTCACTAAGAAAGCGCTAAACTGTTTGGGGTTACCAAGAACTTCCTTACCTTTATCCAAGATGTTATTGACTTGGTTGCTAGGTTGAGCAAAATTATCTGCTGTGGGGTTGACGTTAAGAAAGCTAGAAATTAACGGCTGGATAAAAGGTGAGTCGGAAATCGCCTTGCCTAAATCTGAATTGGCAAACAATTGTCGGAATCGACGCACGTACCAACTGATAGATTCGGGCATTCCCAACATTCGCAAGGTGTCTAAATCACCCGTGCCGCTGTAAACAATAACGTCATATTTAGCACTCTCAAAATATTCGCGTATAGCATTAAGTGCTAAAGCGCCATCCATCCCAGGTAAGATTGATAATTCTTGTCCGTATATATCTTTGAGGATAGGTGTTTTAAGATATTGGGCTTCAAGTTTCTTAACTTCTTCCCAATTGCGTTGGAGCAATACGGAAGATTGAAGCTGTACTGCCTGTAAATTGGTACCAACATCTTTTGGCTCGGGGCCTAAATCCGCGGACAACATAACGGGTAAAGCGGGTTGAGCACCGGATGCTACAAGTACCCGCTTACCTTGAAAAGCTAAGGCTTTGGCAGAGGCGATCGCGATTTTTGTTCGCGCGACACTGCTTTCACCCAAAAAGGTCAATATTTGGGACATTTTATAAATTCCAATTTCAGCCCTTACAATCAACTTCTAGTTAACAGCAGATTCATTTAAGACGCTTCTATCTATTGCACTACTTCTAATTCATCTTCAAAAAACCAAGTGGCAGAATTGTCATCAAATTTTACGACTGCGCCAACACCCATGCCATCGGTTATTTTGAAGTCTGTGATAGTACCGACTTTTCCTAGTTTTTTAGAGGTAACTCCAGATGATAAACGGTCGCGTAAAGCAACTACTTTAACTTGTTGTCCTATTTCCATGCCGAATTAATTATAAATGCACTAAACCAAAACTAAGTTTAGCTGAATAAGGGACATAAGCGGGAGAGCTTTCCGGAGATGGGGAGATTATATGAGTTATGAGTTACCGCCATTCGTGGAGTGAGAGGGGGGAAGAGGGGGAAGAATTTTTATTGGTAATCTGAGAAACAAGAAGGTGCTATGGGTTATCTAAAATCTAGACGTTGCTGCAATTTTACTATGAATTGCATTTATATACATTTTGTCAAAAACATGAAACCTGTGTAGAGACGTAACAGTGTTACGTCTCCTGCAATGTGAAACCATAATTTCATATTACGATTGTGCAATGCCAAAATCTAAAATCCTTTGATAACCAATTCGTTGTATGATTGTTGAAAAATATTGTTTGCCACAATAGGAGATTAGTACCTTTTTTAACTGTACCGGAAAATTATTTCCTGTAGAGGGTTATTTGCAAAGAAGAATGATTCAAGTTTTTCACGGTCACAAGTAAAATTTGACCGTTAAGTGTGAACTATTTTTGAGTGTGTAGGCAGTGAGTGAGGAATCGGAAGTCTATGCGAACAATGCAGTTATTTGTCCGCATTTCGGGTAGGTTAAGACGTATCCTACCAATTAGCGACGGGTGGTGGACAAAGTTCGATTTGTTAAGAACTTTAGTTAGACGAGATTTAGAAGCGCGGTATAAAGGTTCTGTATTAGGTAATTTATGGTCTTTAGTCAATCCGCTGTCGCAATTACTGATTTATACTTACGTATTTTCGGTTATTCTAAAGGTCAAGCTCAGTCTTAAAGGTTTATCCGCAAACGACAATGCATCCTTTGGGTTATGGCTATTTGCAGGATTGCTTGCTTGGATTGCTTTCAGTAACGGTTTAATTCAATCGGCTAGTTCGGTAATCGGTCAGCCAAATTTAGTCAAAAAGGTGGTTTTTCCCCTCAGTTTACTACCTTTAGTACCAATTTTATCAGCTTTTATCGAGAGTTCTTTTGGCTTGATGATGCTGATTTTTTTTGTAGCTTTGTCTTCGGGTACTTTGCATACCACCTTGGGGCTATTACCTTTAGTTTGGGTACCGCAGCTATTACTTACCGCTGGTTTAGGTTACTTAGTGGCGGGTTTAACTGTATTCTTACGTGATATTCCGCAAACGTTAAATGTAATTTTAAATATTTGGTTTTACGCGACACCCGTAGTATACCCAGCTACATCAATTCCCGAAAGTTGGCGAAACTGGATATTATGGTTGAATCCAATGGCGGCGATTGTAGAGGTTTACCGAGACTTTATTTTAATTGGGGAGGTTAAACATTGGGGAGAATTGGGAGTAGCTTTTGCTATATCTGTAATTATGTTTATTGTAGGTATATCAGCATATAGAAGGCTACGTCCGGCTTTTGCAGATGTGTTGTAGATTAATGTAGCCAAAAATTACTCTCTTCCGGGGTTTACGATGGGCTAACTAATTGAGTGAGGGAGTGAGGGAGAGATTTTCCTCCCGAGTGCGATTGCCTCCGGCACCAGCGAAGCTGATCGCAGTAATAAGCATTGTTATTGCTTGTGGAAAAACTGATAGTAGTTTTCGAGGGCGGGTAACAATAACTGACAGCGGAAAATACTTTTAACAAAATAAATTAAGTATAAAAGTTATTCCGGATACATTATTATTATCAGAGAATCTATTGATGTCTAGTGTGGTGTGAGAGTTTTAGGATTTACAGCATTATGAGTGAAGAAATTGCGATTTCACTCCAGAATGTCTCGAAGTGTTTTAAGCGATATGCTCACCCAGTAGATCGTTTAAAAGAGCTTTTATTACCTCAGAAGACTTACGCCCAGGAGTTTTGGGCGTTGCGGGATATAAATTTAGAAGTTCCTAGGGGACATTCATTAGGGATTGTAGGACGAAATGGTTCGGGAAAAAGCACGTTGCTGCAAATTGTTGTAGGTACTTTGACTACAACTTCGGGGGAAGCACGGGTAAATGGAAGAATTTCAGCTTTATTAGAACTCGGTAGTGGATTTAACCCAGAATTTACAGGAAGACAAAATGTCTTTTTAAACGGAAGATTATTAGGTTTAGAACAACAGCAAATAGAAGCTAAATTTGATGATATTGCTGCATTTGCTGATATAGGGGATTTTATTGAACAACCTGTGAAGACTTATTCAAGCGGAATGTTTGTCAGGTTAGCCTTTGCAGTGGCGATAAATGTTGAGCCAGATATTTTAGTAGTTGATGAAGCTTTAGCTGTTGGAGATGAAGCTTTTCAACGTAAATGTTTTTCTCGAATACAAGCGATTCAAGATAGTGGAGGAACAATTTTATTTGTTTCTCATTCTGCTAGTCATGTAATAGAACTTTGCGATTATGCAGTGTTGTTAGATCGCGGCGATTTACTATTATATGGAAGCCCCAAATCAGTAATAACTAATTATCATAAACTGATTTATGCCCCAGCAGATAAAATTGAATCTTTACGTGAAGAAATTAAGAACACCAATAGTACAAATCTAGAAAATAGTCAGCATAAAGATT
>JBCBQE010000066.1:0-13914 GCA_039820385.1 Cyanobacteria bacterium J06635_10 | reverse complement strand
GATGCGAAGTATGAATTAAATTTTATGGATCGCCGAAAACTATGTAGAGACGTTACATTGTCAAGGGTTCCCATAAGAATTTTTTTCTTCTAAAAAAATTCTTATGGGTGCCCGTCAATCTCAAAATCTAAATTCATCACGAGGTAGGCAACGCCCAAATCTCGCTACAACAGCCATCCATCGGTAAAATTCTTCAACTCCTCCTTGGCAAAACATTTGATAAATTAATGTAACCGTCACACAGCCTACAGGGAGAATGTGTCAAGGGCTCCCGGCCAAATTTTTTTAGGAGAAAAAAAATTATCATGGGTACCCGTTAATTGTGGCTATTCAAGTTGTAGGGTGTTTGAAGACTTTTATAAATTATTGCTTTTTACTAATGGTTTAATACAGGGACCGAATGTACTAATGATAGGCGATTTAATATCAATCAATTGGTGCGTGACGGTAAATTTAAGTTATTTCTTAACATTTGATAAATTACGCTAACCGTCACACACCCTACAAGAATAAGTAATTGGATAAGTGCGTGACGGTAAATTTAAGTTATTTCTTAACATTTGATAAATTACGCTAACCGTCACACACCCTACAAGTACGTTTTTTATACGAAGAGAACAAGATTAGGGGGAAGCACGTACGAACATTTCCTCACCTTCATTTGTGATTGAAATTAGGCTACTTACATGAGTTTAAATCATGTAAATTTTAGCAGCTTCACTTGCTATTGGGTTTCTCTTGAGTTTTCCGATGCCAGCTTTTGCTCAAGATGCTCAAAAATGCGCTAACCCAATTAAAAAAACACTCTGGTTGGAAACAACAAGCAAATAACTCTACAGGAGGTGGTTTTGTTGAAGCAGGATTGGATTACATATACTACAATTTTTGTCAAAAAGGCGTAATCCGATGTCTCTAGGATTGAGTATCACAGAGACGAAAAAAACTCTTTCAACTGTCAGTTTATCTGTAATTCCGATAGATAAAACAGATAAATATCATCCCTTTCAACTATCTGAAAAGACAGACTTTATTTAAGTTAGTTATACATAAATCAATTATGGTGGACTTTTACCAATATTAAATATATTACTCTCCACTACAAACTACCCAAAAGGGTACTGTTAAAACAAAAAATATTTGTCATATTAAAAACATCGCAACATCTCTTAATTTTCAATTTCAAAGATGGAGAATAGCTATGAAAAGTTTAACTAATTCTCAACAATTACCTCCAGGTCCCAAAGGTCATTTTTTAGTAGGTTCGCTACCGGAATACCAACGCAATCCTTTAGGTTTTTTAACCAACTGCGCCAAAAATTATGGTGATGTAGTTTATCTTTCTGGATTAATCCCTTCTTTTCTTCTCAATCATCCAAATTTCATTGAAGAAATGCTAGTGAAAAAGCAGCAATACTTAATTAAAAGTCAATTTGTTAGTATTGTAAAACCGCTTTTAGGTAATGGTTTATTGTTAAGTGAAGGGGAATTTTGGAAAAAGCAGCGTCATTTGATTAATCCAGCTTTTCATCATGCTCGTATTAAAGCTTATTCGAGGGTAATGGTGGAATATACTCAACGGATGCTAGATACTTGGGAAAATGGGGAAATTCGCGATATCCACCACGATATGATGAATTTAACCTTGACAATCGCAGCAAAAACACTCTTTGGTAGTCAGGTTGATAAAGATGTGGATACGATTGAGCAAGCAATAAAAGTTACTCTCAAACACTTTGATATTCGCAGTACAAATTTATTGTTGTTTTTACTTCCCGACTGGATACCAACCCCAGATAATCTCGGTTTCCAAACAGCAGTTAAGCAAATTGATGCTATCGTTTATCGTTTAATTCAAGAACATCGCGCATCTGGTGATGAGACTGATAATTTACTTTCAATGCTGTTAAATTTACAGTCAGAAGATGGAACGCGAATGAGCGATAAACAAATCCGAGATGAAGTAATGACTTTGATTTTAGCAGGTCATGAAACAACTGCTTTAACTCTTTCCTGGGCATGGTATTTGTTAGCAAAACATCCAGAAATTGAAGCCAAATTAATCGCGGAATTAAAAACAGTATTAGCTGGAGGCAACCCCAATTTATCAGACTTGCGACAACTTCGTTATACAGAATGGGTTATTCTAGAAACAATGCGACTTTACCCACCAGTTTGGATAATACCTCGAACTGTAAAGAGCGACTGTGAAATTGGCGGGTATCATATGAAAAAAGGACAAGGATTAGTAGCTAGTCAATGGATTGTCCATCGCGATCCACGTTGGTTTGAGAATCCAGATACCTTTAATCCCTCTCGCTGGGAGAATGATTTAATCAAACGTCTACCAAGTTTTGCTTATTTTCCCTTTGGTGGTGGTTCAAGAATTTGTATTGGTAAATCTTTTGCAATGATGGAAGCTTGTTTAGTGCTAGCAACTATTGCTCAAAACTACAAATTTACCTTGGTTTCACAACAGCCAGTAGAACCTTGGGCTAGTTTATCACTTCGTCCTAAACAAGCTATTCGGGTTCGTTTAGATAAAAGATAGAATATTTGTGAGACTATTAATATGAATCGGTAAGTGAGGAAGTAAATCATCGGTTTAAAATGGATGTAAACGAACCATACAAACAATTCAAGCGAGAGATATAAACCTTCGTTACCTAATAGATAAATTAGGTATTCAATTAGTCCGAGAAACTGATTTTTTCCTAGAATGACAGAGTGATTTTTCAGAACTTACCGATTATGACAAACAACTACTCGATAAAATCAAAGAAGGTTATTTTAATTTACTGAATTATCCACTACTATTAGAAGGAGTAGTTCGTCAATTTAGAATTTAGAATTTAGAATTTAAAATTTAGAATTTAAATCCCCATAAATAAATTTAGGATCGCCGTTAGGAGGACTTTTTATGCCTTGTGCTGAAGCCGAAGAGCACAATTATTTTATCTGAACCATAAATGAATTTAGGGGCTTGTACCATCAAGGAATGATTAGTCAAGCAATAACCGACTTATTACTTTTCATCGGTGATTTTTATCTAGCATCATTCTATGTAAAATCATCAGAATCAATTGATATTAAAGTTCCCGATAGAGATATAATAATCAAAGGTAGTATCGATACTTATAGAAATGATTTATATGATGTTTTAAAGGTTAAAAAAAAAACTAATTCAAATTGCTAGTGTCTAAATTGTAAAAATTTATTGGATATTTGAAGATTAATATTTAAAGATTTTATTTTGAGGATATCGGAGAACACCGTTAATAATGTTTTATACAATACGCAAAAGCAATACTAATACAATTATTTTATTCCCTTCTCCTCAACAAATTAAAGTAGCAATCGAGTGGTTGTTAGAACATCGTGCCTCAAATCCAGATTTAGCATATGCTTTAAATCTTGTTTTAACAGGTAAAGTGATTCCCGATGAAACTGGAGAATTAGTTGCTATTTCCTACAATCCATCTACAACAGAAAGACTTACTCTAGATAATATTCAAGGAGTGATAATGGTAAATTCCAACAATACTCAAATGTCTCTGGAGAGTTGCAACAACCTTATTACTCAATCCCTATTTTCCCTTGTTAAACCACGGAATTGTCTCCTCAGAGTAATTACTTCCAGTCAGGTTAAAGATTGGATTCGTCCGATTCTAATTCAGGATTATCAACTTAAACAGGAATATGACCAAATAGTAATGAATTGTATTCGATCGCCATTCTTAGGTGAAGGTCGATGGGCTTTACCTAAAGATAAGTCTAGACTACAAGCCTACGAACAAGCATACATTACAGAACGTGGTAGTGGTAATCCCAATCGTAACTGGGATGATTTAATAAACAAGCGTCGAATAGCAGTTTTGGAAGACTCCGGACAAATTGTCTCAGTTGTTCGATACAATCCAATCAATAACGATGCTAATCTTGCTGCACCATTTACCTTCCCGGAATTTCGCAGACAGGGATTTGCTCGGAAGCTACTGGGATTTCTAATTCAAGAATTACTCACAGAATATAGAGCAGTAAAGTTGTGGGTAGATGATGATAATTTGATGGCGATCGCACTCTACCGCTCCTTAGCTTTTAAACAAATTGGACTTTGCTACACGGGTTATTTTTGCACTTAATTATATAACCTCACCACGCCACTTGCTACTGGGCGTGCGTGTTCCGTGCCGCTTTTCTTGGCTCCTCAATCCCTCTCCTGATTCTTGGAGAGGGAAGCTGAAGTCAAGGGCTCCCTAGATAATTTTTTTCTCCTAAAAAAATTATCTAGGGTACCCGTCAATCCCTCTTCCTATTAAGAAGAAGGAAGCTGAGGATTAAGGTAAATTGTGTATTGTATTTTAGATTTAATTACACCTACCTACCGAATTGTGAATTGAATTGTTCATTGTTCATTGTTCATTGAATTGTTAATTGTTCATTGTTAATTGTTCATTGTTCATTGATAATTGGGATTCAATATCCGAAGATTTCAAATCTTTACCGATAAAAACTAAACGAGTAAGTCTAGCTTCTTCTGGTTTCCAAGGGCGATCGTAAAATTGCTCAAATCTATTTCCTACACCTTGCATTACCAAACGCATGGGTTTATCAGCTACAGCAACAAAACCCTTAATGCGGAAAATTTCTTGTTGTTGTACCAAACTTTGTAACTGCTGCTTCAACTTTTGAGGTTCAAAAGTACGGTTTAAAACTACGTGATGAGAAGTAATTTCATCATCGTGTTCGTGTTCTTCTTCCGTGTCATGATGAGAAGGGCGTTTGTCTAAATTGTCTTCTACGGCAGCTTCTAAACCTAATAATATAGATGGATCAATTTCACTTTGATGACTTTCAATCATCTTTACTACCCGGGGTAATTCTTGCTTAACTAAATTCTTGACTTCCCCTAAGCTTTCCTCATTCACCAAATCTGTTTTATTTAACACCACCAAATCGGCACAAGCAAGTTGATCTTCAAATAATTCTTGTAAAGGTGTTTCGTGTTCTAAACTATCATCTGCTTGGCGTTGTGACTCAACTGCTTCCAAATCGCTAGCAAATGTACCAGCAGCCACCGCTTCACTATCCACCACGGTAATTACGGAATCGACTGTAGCAGCATTACGAATTTCTTGCCAGCGAAAAGCTTTTACTAAGGGCTTTGGTAAAGCTAAACCAGAGGTTTCAATCAAAATGCAATCGATGCTGTCTCGTCGTTTAATTAACTGCTGCATCGTCGGTAAAAATTCTTCTTGAACTGTGCAGCAAAGGCAACCGTTAGTTAACTCATAAATATTATTATCATTATCGCTGCCAACTTCGTCTTCCGGGCAAATTTGACACGATTGTAATAATTCGCCATCAATACCAAGTTCGCCAAATTCATTGACTATAACAGCGATGCGTCTTCCTTGATTGTTTTGTAGTAAGTTACGAATTAAAGTAGTTTTACCACTACCTAAAAAGCCTGTAATAACGGTAACGGGAATTTTTGCAGCCATGTGTATAAAAAGCTTTGTGCCTCGATGTTTTAACTGTTTAGAGTTTTGAAAATCAACTTTGTTATTTTACGATGAAAGGGTATCGGAGATAGCAATAAATTCCAGCGGATGCCAAGGTGTACAAATGATATGCCTGCATCGTGTTATTACTAAAATTTCTGAAGAACAAGAAGCGATGCTTCCAAGGTATCGGGAAAAATGGCGTTCATTTGCAATATCAACCGAATCTATCGATGAAGAGAAAGTTAAATCGGTAATTAAAGCAGCTTCCAACCGCAAGCGATTTTTCCGAACCTGAAATTCTATTTTATGAAAGTCCTTTTGCAGCAATTCAGGAAATACTTGCTACTGATGATTTTAAAGGTTATTTGGAAAAAGATATTCATATTAAATTTCTTAAAAGAGTGATAGAGCATCTTTTACATTTAGTATAAAAACAGCTCGATAATAATTTTTTCACAAAATTGAGAAATAAAATTCAGTTTCCTAAATTTCCCCACTATTGGGAAGAAAACCCCCTAATCTCATATTTTCCTTGGAGTGTTTCAAGATGTATAAAAAGTCATCGGACACGATTAGAAAAAATGGCAAGCGGTTTTATCTTTCAGTTCGAGAATGTTTGTATTTCCTGCAATCGCCCTTGTAAATTATCTTTTGATAAAGATAACCGGCTCCATGCTCAAGGGGATGCTTACAGCGTTTATGCTCGTCACGGTGAGGAGATTTATGAAGAATGTGGTAGCTTCGTTATTGCCACAGTTTTATAAATGGTGCGTGACGCTTAATTACAATTAACTATTTTCCCTCAAAATTAACGTGAGCGTCACACACCCTACAAATATTCCCATTACCAACTACCTATTACCCATTACCTATTACCCATTACCTATTACCCATTACCTATTACCCATTACCTATTTATGATTGAAGCAGTAATTTTCGATATGGATGGCTTGTTGATTGATTCGGAACCTTTATGGCAACAAGCTGAAATAACTATATTCAAACAGGTAGATATAATTCTCACTCATTCTATGTGTACCCAAACCAAGGGATTGAGAATTGATGAGGTTGTGGAATATTGGTACAAAAAATATCCTTGGGATAAATTATCTCAGTTGCAAGTACAATCAGCTATTGTCAATAAATTAATCGCATCATTAACACCAGGTAAAGCCTTACCTTGAGTATGAATTAACTCAATTAATTATGTCAAAGCCAAAAATGTCAAAATTGCCTTGGCTTCTTCTTCGGCATATAAAATTATCAATGCTGCACTCGAAAAACTAAATATAGCTGATGCATTTGAAATTATTTATTCGGCTGAATCTGAACCTTTGGGAAAACCTCATCCCGGCGTTTATCTTACCACTGCCGAAAAGTTAGGCGTATCTCCTCAAAGTTGCTTGGCTTTAGAAGATTCCCTCAATGGAGTTTTAGCCGCTAAAGCCGCCCGAATGAAATGTATTGCTATCCCAGAAGCCTCAGAATTCCATAACCCTAAATTTGCGATCAGCCCGGAGGGCATGCGCTTTGCGATCGCCGATATAATTCTGGAATCTCTAAAGCAGTTAGACGATAACAGTTGGGGTTTTGTTAATTCTGCCAGCGGATAATAGATTGAGATAACTAATATCTCAAAAATCAAATTAGGGACAACATCCTTATAATTACCAATATATTGCATAAGAAATTATAAGGACACCACCCCTACAAATAAATTATTGCAAGTTAATAAATCTTAATCAGCAGTTGCCAATTCAGTTTCAGTAGCACCGCGATTGCGACGACGGGTAAGGCTATTGAACAACATCACTCCAATGGCTTTAATTAAATTGCCTTCCAACTCTTGGAACATTTTCATGTTTGCACCAAAAGCTGCATTAGCTTCATCAACGATACGGTCTGCAGTAGCATCGTCTATAGGCATTTCATCTAAAGCTTGACGGTATTTTGCTTTAAATGCTTTTTCGTCGTCAATATCATCAAATTCGTAGAAAGCAGTACCCTCTCCATCGGTGAGATTCATGGCTGTTTGGGCAATGTTTTTCAGGATTTGTCCGCCGGATAAGTCACCCAAGTAACGGGTGTAGGAATGAGCTACCAGTAATTCGGGTTCATTCTGCGATACTTCGCGGATACGCTTGACGTATGCTTCACCGGCTGGTGATAGCTTGATTGCTTCGCGCCAATTCGCACCGTAATAATAGGTAAGGTCTTGTTCTAAGGTACGCTTTCTGTAGAGTTCCTTAAAATCAATTTTGGAGACAACTGGGTGAAAGGAGTGTTTTTCTAACTCTTCTTCCATTGCAGTGTAAACAAAGTAGAAGTTGCCAACTAACTTACGATAAGAATTTTTTTCAACGACTCCTTTTAAAAAGCACTTAACAAAACCAACGTTTTCAGCCATTGTGTGGGCTTTTTTCGTACCTACACGTAATTTGGTTGCTAAATTGCTACTCATGCTAAATTTCTCAAGAATAAAGAGGTTAACTAAAGGTAAAAGTTCAAAGTATGAAGTCTCAAGTGGGTGGAAGCTCGCAGGGGTAAATATGTTGTCTCGAATCTCCACAGTGGGATTAGGATAATGTGCTCTCTCTAAACCACTTGTAAGAATTCGCCGCGACCGCATTTATATTTACTTGTTTCAACCACACCCCTCCATAACTAAAAACAACTACTAAAAAGTTACATTAGAACTAATTGATGATAATTTCTATTAAAATTTCTTAAGCAGATTGAATAAATTTCAGTTTTGAAGCACTTACAGAGAATAAAATTTCTCTGATTGGTTGCCCCTTGCCCGGGGACACCTCTAGATACAACAGGGTTACAATTTCCGCAAAAAATGAGCAGGGGATCGATCGCGGAGATACTGAATGCAGCAGAAGCAGCCTTGGTTGTAAAGTTTACTTTTAAGATCGGGTTCCCGTTGATAATTTGCTAGTAATTGCTCTCAACCACAAGATATTTTATTTTTTGGTTCTGCTAAAGATATCTGGTTAAATTCTGTAAATATGCAATTTATGTTAACTTTAGGGGCAAAAAAATTGAGTTTATTTATTCGTTTTTGTACTCTCGAACATTCTTCTCTACCTCAATTTAAAAGTATTTATTCTGACAATATTGCATAGTAAATCATGCTGTAAAAGTTTGCGATCGTAGTAGCTCTAAATTGACAAAATCTGCTTGTATTTGGACCGGGTTCGATCTGAATAGAGCAGATTGATTGATACCTGAAAACTTTCAAATTTCATAAACGCATGCAGTATTATAATTCCCCGAAATACTACTGTAATAAAGACCTGGGGCTATTTTTATAGAGAATAGGGTTACATCGGCTTTTAAATATAGTAGAAGTATAATTTAAAGCAATTAATTAATAATTTTATAAAGTTTTTAACTTAACTTTAAGGAGCATTAAAAGAACTTTTAAATCCGATCAGTTAAAACACTGACTTGATAAAATCTTTATAGTTGCTTGATGCGATTTATAAGTAACTTTGCTGAAAACGGCTTAAATTAGAATAAATTTATAGAAAGAAAAATCATACAAGGATATTAGAAAGTCCTGATGGAAAGGTATTCAATAGGAATTGTTCGATCGAGTATAAAGTGTTATTCTCCAGTGTGAGTGTGTGGAGTTTTTGAAATTATGGTATCATTTAGAACTCGGACTCGCGGCGGTATGCGTGAAGATTCTGCATCAATTGCGAATGGGGAGAAGAAATTCTCTGGAAGTGGTTTCGCGCAAAATTCCCTAATACTGCCGAAAACCCCTCTATTCGGTACGGATGGTATTCGCGGAAGAGTAGGCGGATTGTTGAGTGCGCCTCTAGCATTACAAGTTGGTTTTTGGACGGGTATTGTACTACGTAGCCGCACTTCTAAACTTGCCCCGGTTATTCTGGGACAGGATTCTCGAAATTCCAGCGATATGTTGGCAATGGCTTTGAGTGCAGGTTTGACGGCAGCAGGGTTGGAGGTGTGGTACTTAGGTTTATGCCCTACCCCTTGCGTTGCTTATCTGAGCAGCATAACAGATGCTGTAGGTGGAGTAATGATTTCTGCAAGCCATAATCCACCAGAAGATAACGGCATTAAAATTTTTGGTGCTGATGGTATCAAGCTATCCAAAGAATTACAGCAAGAAATTGAAGCGGGATTGCGCGGGCAAGTATCACCTGCTGTTAGTATTAGCGGTTGTGGACGGCATTACTCGCGTCCAGACTTGATATCGGAATATGCCCAGATATTAAAGGGACCGCTACATGGTAACGTGAATCTTCAAGGAATGAAGGTTGTTTTAGATTTAGCATGGGGAGCAGCAGTTGGTTTAGCGCCATCTGTATTTGAGGAGTTGGGTGCAGAAGTCATCTCTCTTCATAATTGTGCAGATGGCGATCGCATCAATGTTGATTGCGGTTCGACTCATTTAGACATTTTGCAAGCAGCAGTAAAAGAAAACAATGCTGACTTGGGTTTTGCATTTGATGGTGATGCAGACAGAGTATTAGCAGTAGATAATACCGGAAGACAAATTAACGGCGATTATATTCTCTATCTGTGGGGAAATTCCTTACAGCAAAAGCAAGAATTGCCAGATAATTTGATTGTTTCCACTGTCATGGCGAATTTAGGCTTTGAAAGAGCTTGGAAACAAATCGGCGGTAAATTTATACGTACCGCAGTTGGAGATCGCCACGTACAAGCAGAAATGTTTCGCACTGGTGGAATGTTAGGAGGCGAACAATCCGGTCATATCCTTTGCCGTCATTATGGCATTACAGGGGATGGTTTGTTAACAGCTTTGCACATAGCAGCTTTGGTTCATCAGGCGAATGTACCTTTATCCGAAATGGTAGATGGAAGCTTTGTCACTTATCCCCAACTATTGCATAACGTACGCGTAGAAGATAGAGAAAAGCGTGTAGCCTGGAAAGAATGTCAGCCCTTGCAACAAGCGATTTCTCATGCCGAAGCAGCAATGGGGGATGCTGGTAGAATATTAGTTCGTGCCTCCGGTACTGAACCCGTAATCCGAGTAATGGTGGAAGCTCAAGAAGCCCAACTAGCTAACCACTGGACAAAAGAATTGGTTGACGTAGTACAGCAACATTTGGTAGCATGAAAGGTTTTTGAGATTGAGAGAAGGTAAATATTAGTTGTTGGTTGTTAGTCGTTGGTTGATATTTGGAGGCTTGTTTTTTATCAACTATCGACTAACTACTGTCCACTAGGAATGTATTAAATGTTAGTTGTTGGTTATTATCGACTAGCTACTATCTACTAATCATTTTTGATTTACTCATCTAAAATCTCAAATATAATATGGTCAAGTCCAAGGTTAAAAAAAACAAGAATAAAAAAAAGCAGTCGAAAAAAGAAAAGCCTAAGCTCACTCTCAAAGAAAAGTTAATCGAGAAACGCAAGGCGACTAAAGCGCGTCAAGAACTTACCAGCCTACTCTCCAAATCCGGAGGAGTAGGTATTGCTTTGGGAATTGCGGTATTTTTTGTTGGGGGGATTAAATTAGCAGTACCTGCTGTCATGGGAGTGATAGTAATGGCGCTTTCTTATAAATACCCCCGTCAAGCTTTATTCGGGTTTGTTTTCTACGTGCCATTTGCGGGTACTGTAACTTACCTACTGGGTGGAAATGCCATACTTCAATTAGCCAAAGATGGTTTTTATGTTCCTGCGGTGATATCACTTTGGCAAAAATGTAATCAGCAAAATTTACCTTTTATTATTCCCAAGGGTATAAAAACGCCATTATTTATTTTACTCACTTTATGTATTTGCACGCTGTTGTTTATAAATGGAATGCAACAGTTTAACCCACCCCCTCCACCGCTATTTAAGACACCACCCAAGTCGATACCCTTGGGCATGGGAATATTGGGACTCAAAGTATTCATGGGTTACATACCCTTAATTACTTGTGGTTATTATTTGATTCGCAATAAAAAGGATTTTCTATTTGTATCGCGCCTCCAAGTCCTTTTAATACTAATATGCTGTGTGTTGGGAGTTATTCAATATGTATTGCTATATGTAGGTATTTGTCCGGGAACTCGCGGTGCTGAAGGAGTAGATTTATTTAAGGCAACATTATCAGCCCGATGTTTTATTGGTGGTGCTTTAGTTTTTAGTCCCAGTCAAGGGGTAATTAGGCTACCCGGTACCTTTGTCGCACCTTGGCAATGGGCGTGGTTTTTAATTTCCAGCACCTTCTTTACCTTCGGTACTGGCTTTAGCGATCCTTCTGCTATTTGGAGGATAGTGGGTTTGGGTTCTTTGGCGACAGTATTTGTAAATGCTGTTATTTCCGGACAAAGAATTGCCTTAGCCTTGGTACCGGCTTGCCTAGTATTATTACTAGTACTTACAGGTCAATTTGCGAACCTTAAACGCTTCCTTCCCATCTTCGGTGGATTAATCTTGATTTTGACAATTGCGATCGCCAGCAATCCCGTAGTTGTTCAAGAAAGGCTAGATAGCTTCATCGGGCGTTGGAATGCTTCGCCACCCTACGAATTTATTACCCAGCAGTTTGAGGAAGTTTCTCACAATACCAAAAACCCATTAGGAAATGGTTTGGGAAAGGCTACCAACTCCGCGAGGATAATGGGACGGACTAAATTAGTAGAAACCTACTATCCCAAAGTGATGTATGAAGTGGGTATTTTGGGAGTATTAGGGTTTTTAGGTTTTGTCACCAGCTTAACTATTTGTGCCTTCGGGACTTATCGCAAAGTAAAAAACCGTAATTTCCGCGGTTACGGAGCAGCTTTATGGGTGTTTATATTGTTTATAAGTTACAACACCTACTACTATCCTTTAGATGTCGATCCAGTTGCTGTTTATTATTGGTTTTTCGCAGGAGTACTTTTCAAATTGCCAGAAATAGACAAGCTAGAGAGACTCAAAGAGGGAGAAAATCAAAAGGTGCAGAAGGTATCTACTACAAAGAAACGCAAGCAAAAGGTAGCACAAAATCCGCTTTAAAGAGGATGGGGAGACAGTTCTAACTGCTAACAACTAACTACCAACAACCAACAACTAATATATGACAGAACCTTTATTATCAGTAATAATACCGACTTACGGCCGCGAGGAAGCCTTGCGAGATAGCGTCGTAGATGTGCTTAAACAAGATTATTCCAATTACGAAGTCTTGGTAGTAGATCAAACTCCAAAGCATAAACCTGAAATTGAAGCTTATTTAGAATCACAAGCAGCAGCAGGTAAAATTCAATGGTACCGCTTGGATTGGGCAAGTTTACCGGGGGCACGAAATTACGCCGTGCGCAGGTCTGCGGGTGAGATAATTCTATTTATTGATGATGATGTGGTGTTAGAGCCAGGATTTTTAACTGCCCATGCCAAAAATTACCAAAATCCAGAAATAGGCGCTGTCGCCGGAAGAGTTTTCGACAGAATGAAAATGGAGGATTCTGCAAAAGGGTATACTCAAGGAGACGGTAATTACACTGAAATAGAATACTTGCCTCCCCAAGCAATGGATCCCGGAATTGCCTGGTACTACATTGATTTAGTACATACTACAAAACCCCAGGAAGTTTTAACCGCTCGGGGTTGTAATATGTCTTTTCGTCGCGAAATATTCACCAAGTACGGATTGCGTTTTGATGAAAGATTTCGCGGTAGTGCGGTGCGGGAAGAATCAGATTTTTGTCTGCATATACGCAAGACCGGATATAAAATTTGGTACGATCCAGAAGCGCATTTAGTCCATTTAGGAGAAGAGACGGGTGGTTGTCACGATATCAGCACTCGTTCGACTAAATATCAGTTTAGCTTCTATCACAACCATTTCTTATTGGGGTTAAATAACCTGAGTGTAGCTCAAGCTTTGCGTTTTTACGCTCGTTTGTTTGACTGTCACGTACTGGGAAGGCCACCCTGCCATAAAAGTGGTTCGCCAATCAAAATTTTAACTCGTGGCGTTTTTTACAGTCTAGGCTTCTTTAAAGCTTTAGGAACCACGATTCAATCATTATGGAATGACGGTCAAATTTATACTCGACAAGATAAGCAAGTTGAAGCACTAGAAACAAGTTCTAAAAAGCCTGTAGGAACTTGTTGAAATAAGAGTGATTTAAACCTTTGGAATTGTTAATAAATAATATTCCTGCTCCCTCCCTGTTTACGGGGAGGGTTGGGGTGGGGTTATTTACACGTATCTACTAAAAAGTATTTAATTTTATCGGATTAGTATTATCAATATTAAAGATTATTCTCTAAAATGATGAAAATATTAGTAGCCAGCCATACATATATAGTAGATTTAAATTGCGAGAAACTACGCGCTCTATCTCGATTACAACCGGATATTGAAGTAACCGTAGTTGTACCCAAACGTTGGCGCCCTGGGGGAGTTCAAAAT
>JBCBQE010000065.1:0-14007 GCA_039820385.1 Cyanobacteria bacterium J06635_10 | reverse complement strand
AACTTTAATAATTCCGGGTCTGTAATATATCTTCGCGCTATATCTCCCACATTTTGCGGCAAATACTTCGCCAAACCCAAACAAGCCAGTGGATGTCCTAAAAACGCCCTTATTAAATATCGGGGTTCTTCTAGAGACAGCAACTCCATTTGATTTAAGCAATTAAAAACTTTCCAACACTCATCATAAAAACGACGAATTCCTTTACTTTCATGAGGAAAATACGCAATTAAATTTTGTAAAAAATCTTCATAATTTCGTTCAACTTTTAAATCTAACGAGTTGGGTAAATGATAGTGAATCTGTACTCGATCGGGAATAGTTTCCAAACTGACATCTACAGCTTGTAGGGCACGGGTAAGTAAATTGGTAGTTCCTTTATCCCCAAACCCAAAAATCATGGAAGCGCCGACATCAAAGCGATAGCCTTCCCGTTCAAAATAGCCAGCACTACCCCCAGGAATAGTATATCCCTCCAAAACCAGCACCCGAGCACCCTTCGCCACCAACTGAGTCGCAGTAACCAAACCACCAATACCCGAGCCAATTACAATCGCATCGTACATAACTCGTAACAATTAACAATTAACAATGAACTCCCGCCCTCCTAATTCAATATCCCAATTCCCAAAAAAAAAGAGGGACGAGTCCGCAGCTGCTGACCAATCCCGTCTGCCGTTCCTTAAAGAGAGGAGAACACTGAAAAATAATATAACGTTGATTGAGAAAAAATGTCAACTAGTAATAAAAAAAATTCTCAATAAATTACCTGAATCAATTTTTAAGTGTTTATGTTGGCTATTAGCCACCAGCTTAAAAGAGTATTATGATGTTTGGCGTTGTTATACCGTATATATTCAAGCGAATACTTTGTTATGACGCTACAACTGCGCGTTTATGTTCCACCCCATCCTCTAATTAAGCACTGGTTGGCAGTTGCTCGCGATGCAGCGACACCTTCTGTATTGTTCCGTTCGGCGATGACTGAGTTAGGGCGCTGGCTAACTTACGAAGCTGCTAGAGAATGGTTACCGACTCAAGAGACGAAAGTACAGACACCATTAGCGGAATGTCCTGCAACATTAATTAATCCCCAAGTGCCAGTGGCGGTGATACCAATTTTGCGTGCTGGTTTAGGATTGCTCGAAGGAGCGCAAACTTTGCTACCTCTGGCATCTATTTATCATCTGGGTTTAGTCCGAAACGAGGAAACTTTGCAACCCGAGTGTTATTTAAATAAGCTACCAGAAAAAATTGACCCCCAAACAAGAGTGTTAATAACCGATCCCATGTTAGCAACGGGAGGTTCTATAATGGCTGCTATGTCAGAATTAACAACTCGGGGAGTAGATCCAGCAAAGACGCGAATTGTCTGCGTGGTTGCATCACCTCGGGCATTACAACAATTAAGCACAGCTTATCCTAGTTTAAATGTTTACACCGCAACAATTGATGAAGTTGTAAACGAACAAGGATACATAGTACCGGGGTTGGGGGATGCTGGCGATCGCACTTTTGGGACTTAAAAATGAAAGGAACTCAAAAAAAGTATGCGGGGGTTACAATTCTCAAGAAGGCAGCAGTTCCCTGGGTTTTGCTGGAGAGATACCGCTCTTAACCACTAGTTGATTGGTTATATCCCTGAATTTTAGGTTCCATCTCGGGGCGTAGTTACTGTTGTTCGCGATGATTAAAGTAGGAAGTAGCGAGAGTTAAAGGTGATGAACATATGAGTCAACGCGATGGTTTTGCGAGCGGATTTTTTGCAGGAGCTATTTTTGGTAGTATAGTTGGTGGCGTTATCGGGACGCTGGTAGCTCAAAGACGCGATTCGGCAGAATTGGCCGAAGATAATGAACGAGAACAAATAACAGCCACCGGTAATTCAAACTTTGATAAATCTGCCAAAGGGCGGCAGATTCCTTCTGCAGCATCTTCTGGAGTAGAAATGGAAGTAGCACGACGTTCCCTAGAAGATAAAATTGCCCAGTTAAACGCCACAATAGATGAAGTACGCGATCAATTAGGCAATGTAAACAATAATTCTGGAGTCAAACAATATTCCGAACATAGCGAAGAATTACAATAGACGGGAGAAATTGACAATTTGAGCGGAAGTAGAGCGATAAATTGTTTTATAGCCGCTCAAATAAATTTCAAAAGAGTAAATACCGAAACCGTATATAACGGCATCCTCCTACCAGTCGGCATTAAAATCGATAATAGGAGGGGTTTTGACCAAAACGTAAAAAAACAAACATCCATGAACTTACTAATTAGCACGCTAGTTACTTTCGTCCAGATTTACAGCACCCTGATGATTATTCGCGTACTTTTAACCTGGTTCCCACAAATTGACTGGTATAACCAACCATTTGCAGCACTCAGCCAAATAACCGATCCTTATCTTAATCTTTTCCGCAATATAATTCCCCCTTTGGGAGGAATTGATTTCTCTCCAATTCTGGCTTTCCTTTCTCTAAACTTAATCAGCGGACTTCTCACTAGTTTAGCTGGTCCTATGGTTTCTAGTTTTTAAGATTATACTAGTAATTCATTCCTCAATTTTTCGAGGGATGAATTACTAACTGGGCTTGTTGTCCGAATTCGATATTTACGCCGTCACAGGAGCCAGCGGAACACGATTGAGAGGCGTAATTTTTCATGGTTTAATAACGAACTTTAGAAGTAAATCCAGACGCTTTAAATTGCTTTAACTTCAATGGCGTAGGTTGATTTGCCGGAACAGTAATTCTCATTTCAAAATCACTTTCCCCGGGCGGTACTTCGTCAATGGAACCAACACGAGTACGGTTTTGCATCACCAAATTATTATTAGCGTCGTAAATCCGCCCAAAAATATCCGCATCATATACAGTTTTGCTAGTCATGTTTTTAGCCTTGCCGGTGACTATAAAACATTTTGCAGCCCTACTAGCACCACCGCTAGTAACATTCCCTTTCGCAAGTTCTGGGGGACACTCTTGGTAAGAAATATTTGATAAGGGGATCTGCGTTATTGCCAAAGCAGGGGGAGAATAAATCCAGGAAAATATTCCAATAACGCAAGATACAAACACAATCGCCAGCGATCGCAACAGCATAATATACACCGTAAATCATTAATGGCGCTTAAAAGCGCAACGGAACTCTACATTCCCGACCTCAAGGTAGGGAGTTTTGAGCCTCAGTTTTACAATTTTAATCATAAAAGACGCTTAAGATTCAGCTTATAACATTTTTGGGATGGATTAGAGGAGAGGGGGGTAGAGGAAGAGAGGGAAACACGGTAGAAACATTAATACTAATTATAAATACTATGAACGAAGGTATCTTGATTGACAGGAACCATAGGATATTTGGTATCTACACTTTTGGTCTTATCTTCTCGATTATTGGGGATTCTAGTTCCTGGCGGTCCAATTGAAACAAGAAGCTTTTCACATATTAACCCGTTTATCTTGGGCACATTTAATACTTTCTTAACCTCATTAGCAATAGTCAAGCAAACAAATTTACAATAAACATAACATTGTATCAAAATAGAATTTCAAATACCGAAAATATTTGCAATAATTAGGGGAATATAAACTCATTTGTAATTAACTTATGACACCAGATGAGATACAAGTAGCGCTGCAAGCAGCTTTCAATCATTGCGATGCAGCCCGCTGCCCTCTCACTGATGGGCAAAAAATAATATTGCTCGAAGTAATAAGCAAGCAAATCAAAGGAAATTCTAGTCAAGGCGGATCGGATGATGTAAATCCTTTAACAGAATTGACAAGTGAAGAATTACAAATATTTTCCCAGTTTGTTAAGGAACAGGAACAACAAAATTCCTCCTGGAAGGTGCAATTACTTAACGATTGGCTACAAGAAAAAGATTCAGGAGTAGTGCAATTTATTCGCGAAAATTACGGCATAGAGTGGTTAAGCAGGGTTGAAAAGTATCATTTTGATGAAGAATTTGAGCACGAAGAAACCTTTAAGCTGAAAGTTGGCGATCGCATTGAAGTTTGCAATGGGCTATGGGAATGGGTACAAGAGGGTACGGCTTGTGCACCTGAATGGTTTCGGTGTACAGTAATTCTGATTGAAGAAATTGTCGATGGCGATACATCCTATACCACCTGCACTATCCGCTTCAATAATGGTGCAGAATATCAAATTCAAGGTATTTATCAATGGAATCGCTATCACTGGCGGTGGGATAAAAATTAGCGCAAAGTGAATCTTGTCAGAAAATCTCTAATAATCAACTTGTTTCTCTAGAATTGTTCCTATTTTGATCCCAGATGTTAATTATTGCATCTGGGATATTTGCTATTTATTTATATAAGACTTACGCAACTGGCATATTTTGCTCTAGTGGTGCTTGTACACTGATTGATTTTTAACTCAATAATAAGACAATCAGTGTACGGCACCAACCAGGTTATTGTGACAATTGCTGCCATTCCTGTTATATTTTGATAGCACGCTACTACTACTCAACCATTAAGCCGGGTAAGGAAAGATGTTACAGCAGGGAAGTTTTGAAGAGTTGGCTGCTGTGGAAGGGTTGTTTGCTGATTTGATGCTTCGACAGATGGCGTGAATAATTCAAAAGCTAAAAAATAAAACCCCAAGTGGGTGTGTGAGAAAACCCTTCAAATTTAATGAAACATCGATGGGGTAACTGATAACTGATAACTGATAACTGAATTGATATTTTATCATTCTTAAATAAATCTATATTTCAATAAAACTGTATCCTACGTAACAATAAAATATAATTCCTTCTGTTGAATATAATACAGTTAAAAAATATTACGAACCATAACATATTATTGCTAAGGTTAAAGCAAAAAAAATGAGCGCGAATCGTTCGTTAAGTATGTTGAAAGGAACGTAATGTTTGAGCATCTTATTCCGCCTTTAAATGAGCATAATTTACCCTATCCAGATACAATGCACCCTATCGTTGTCCATTTTGTGATCGCGATGGTTTTATTTGCTTTTCTCTGCGATACAATCGGTTATTTTACTAAAAATTCTCGGCTTTTTGAGGTGAGTTGGTGGAATATGTGTCTCGCTACAATTTCCATCTTCGTTGCGATCATTTTTGGTCAAATTGAAGCCGGTTTAGCATTACCTTATGATGCAGTTCAACCTGTATTAAATGTCCATACTTTAATTGGTTGGTCCTTATCAGGAATTATTGCTGCAATTACAGGTTGGCGTTATGTAATTCGCTCCCGAAATTCTAATAGTATACCAATTTCTTATTTAGGAATCGGATTAATTTTAACAATTTTAGTTTGTGTTCAAGTATATCTTGGAGACCAATTAGTTTGGGTTTATGGATTACATACAAGTCCAGTTGTAGAAGCTGTAAAAGAAGGGGTTTTATAATGGATTCAGGACTTATTAACCAGTTAGATTTAGGAGTAAACGGATTACCTTATGCTATCCCAATTCATCCTAATTTAGTGCATTTAACATTGGGATTATTTATTATTGGTATTGTATTTGATATTGCGGGTGTATTTTTCACCTTAGGACAACCAATCTTCAAATTTTTAGCTATTCCTGTAACTCGTGACAACTTTTTTGATGTTGGTTGGTACAACATGGTGGCTTCATCTACTATCACATTTTTTACAGTTGCAGCGGGTTTCTACGAAATAATGTTAGCGCAACCCCAAACTGATATAAAAAGTGCTTGGGGATTGGAAGCAATGGAAACAATGCTTTGGCATGGTGTAGGAGGTGTTGTACTCTTAGGATTTATTGTGGGTATGACTGTTTGGCGAGGATTTCAGCGCTTTATTTGGCGTAAAGATAAGTCTTTGCAAGTCCAGTTTAGTTATGTATTAGTTGGGCTATTTATCATGTTTTTGATGTACGTTCACGGAACATTAGGAGCGCATATGGCTGCTGAATTTGGCGTACATAATACCGCTGATAATTTACTCAGATTGGGACAAAACCCTAATACTTTATTGAAGTAAATAAAAATTGGTAATTGGTAATGGGTAATTGGTAATGGGTAATGGGTAATTGGTAATTGGTAATTGGGCATTGTAAACTAATAATCAATAACCAGCTACTAACAACCAACAACCAACAACCAACAACCAACAACTAACTACTAATCACTAACTACTAACTACTAATTATGAAAAAACGCGAAATTTTATTAGTAATTGTTAGCGCAATTATTCTAGCAACTGTTAGTCTAGGGATAGGACAACTGTCTTATTCTTGGCTTCCCCCTGAAGCTACAGCTGAATCTCTCTTAGTTGATAATTTATTCAGCTTTTTGGTTACCCTAGGCGCATTTATCTTTTTAGGAGTTAGCGGAGCGCTAATATATTCCATCATCTTCAATCGTGCAGATCAAAATGATACCAGCGATGGTCCTCACATCGAGGGTAATCTAACCCTAGAAGTCGTCTGGACAGCAATTCCATTTGCTTTGGTTATTTGGATTGGAGTTTATAGCTACCAAATCTACGACCAAATGTCGATTCTCGGTCCTATGGAACATCAACATATGTCCATGGGTATGAAATCAGCCATTGCCTCGCCTCTATCAGAAGCACCTGCAACTGCAAATTCTGATAAAATCCAAGTTATATCCAAACAATGGTCTTGGAGCTTCAATTACCCAGAGCAAAATATCAGCAGTACCGAATTACATTTACCCGTAAACAAGCGTGCTTATCTAACCTTGGAATCACAGGATGTACTCCATGGTTTCTATATTCCTGCATTCCGGGTAAAACAAGATGTTATCCCCGGTGAAACAATTAACTTTGAATTTACCCCTATCCTCGAAGGTAAATATAGACTGCGCGATTCTCAATATAGCGGTACTTACTTCGCAGCTATGCAGACTGATGTAGTTGTAGAATCCGAAGAAAAATATAACCAATGGTTGAAAGAGGCTTATTTGCGCAAACCATCCCCTGCATACAATCAAGCAATGTCTGAATATATCAGAAAATCAGCGAATGCAGTTGACACTAATTGGGCAACCGTTAAGCCCGCTGAACCTCCTGTAGTCAATTATCACAGTTAATGGGCATTGGGCATTGCGAATTGGGCATAGGGAGACAAGTCTTAACTCATAACTCCTTATTCTCAATCCAAAACAAACGCATCTGTTGGTAAAATCCAAAATCAGCATTTGTGAATTGGATATAGGGACCATTATCTCAATCCAAAATCCAAAACAAACGCATCCGTTGGTAAAATCCAAAATCAGCATTTGTGAATTGGATATAGGGACCATTATCTCAATCCAAAATCCAAAATCCAAAATCCAAAATTGATATGACAAGTACTCAAGATCAACAAACTGGGGTTGTACAAAAACAACTTCAACCCCAGCATCAACCCCAACATCAACCTCAACATCACCATCATCCACCAACGACTTGGAAAACCTATTTTAGTTTTAGTACCGATCATAAAGTCATTGGTATCCAATATATAGTTACAGCTTTCTTATTTTTCTTAATTGGTGGCGTTTTAGCCATGATAATTAGGGGTGAATTAATTACCCCAGCATCCGACTTGGTAGATCGTACTGTTTACAATTCCATGTTTACCATGCACGGTACCTTGATGCTATTTATGTGGACTTTTCCCATACTAGCTGGTTTGGCAAACTACCTCGTACCTTTGATGATTGGCGCTAAAGATATGGCATTCCCACGCCTGAATGCCCTTGCCTTTTGGATGGTTCCAGTGTTTGGAATTATACTAATGGCAAGTTTCTTTGTTCCCGGTGGTTCCTCACAATCGGGTTGGTGGGCTTATCCTCCTGTAAGTACTCAAAATCCCACCGGTAATTTGGTTAACGGACAATTCCTCTGGTTGGTTGCTGTAGCACTATCCGGTGTCTCTTCAATTTTGGGTGCGGTAAATATCGTTACTACAATTTTCCGGATGAGAGCGCCAGGAATGGGCTTTTTCAAAATGCCTGCCTATGTATGGACAGTCTTAAGCGCTCAGATGATTCAATTGTTTGGATTACCTGCATTAACTGCTGGTGCGGTAATGTTACTGTTTGATTTAACAGTAGGAACCAGTTTCTTTGATCCTGCTAAGGGTGGCGATCCGGTATTGTATCAACACTTTTTCTGGTTCTATTCTCACCCCGCAGTTTATGTAATTATCCTGCCTATTTTCGGAATCTTTTCAGAGTTATTTCCTGTTTACGCTCGCAAACCTCTATTTGGTTACAAAGTCGTTGCAGTTTCATCCTTAATCATTACCGGATTGAGTGCTATAGTCTGGGTTCACCACATGTTTGCTAGCGGTACTCCCGGTTGGATGCGGATGCTGTTCATGTTCTCTACAATGTTTATTTCTGTACCCACAGGAATTAAGGTATTTGCTTGGGTTGGAACAATCTGGGGAGGTAAATTACGCTTAGATACACCGATGTTGTTTGCATTGGGTGGATTGATAATGTTTGTATTTGCTGGTATCACCGGTATCATGCTTTCCTCCGTTCCCATTGACATTCACGTTAACAATACTTACTTCGTAGTCGGTCACTTCCATTATGTGATTTATGGTGCAGTGGTAATGGGTATTTATGCTGCCATATACCATTGGTTCCCCAAGATGACTGGAAGAATGTATTACGAAGGTTGGGGTAAATTGCACTTTTGGTTAACCTTCATCGGTGCGAATCTCAACTTCTTCCCCATGCATCCATTAGGATTGCAAGGAATGCCTCGTCGAGTTGCTTCCTACGATCCAGAATATTTATTTTGGAACGTGATTGCTAGCCTTGGTGCATTTATATTGGGAGTATCTGTATTACCCTTTTTAATTAACATGGTCATGTCTTGGATTGACGGTGAAAAAGCATCAGATAATCCTTGGCGTGCAATTGGTTTAGAATGGTTAGTTTCTTCACCACCACCAGTAGAGAACTTTGAAAACCAACTTCCCATCGTATTAGAAGAACCCTACGGTTATGGGAAATCGAAACCAGAAGAGTTAGTAGCGAATGCTGCCGAACTTAACTGATTAATTTGGGCATGGGGCATTGGGCATTGGGCATTGTATCTCCCTAGGGGACACGCGCTACGCGAACATTGTTCATTGTTCATTGCTCATTGTTAATTGTTAATTGTTCATTGTTAATTGTTATGAGTACTATAGACGGTAAAACTATACAGTTAGAACATGAGAATACATTCGATGAATTAGAGTTAATTAATCACGCGAATGTAGCTGCTCACGAGCATGATGAAGAAGGTAACAGTATGTTTGGCTTTATTGCCTTTCTACTGTCCGAAAGTATTATTTTCCTGAGTTTTTTTGCGGGATATATAGTCTATAAAACAACAGCTGTTGATTGGTTACCACCAGGTGTTGAAGGTTTGGAAGTTAAAGAACCTGCTATCAATACAGTAATTCTAGTTTCCAGTAGCTTTGCGATCTATTTTGCCGAAAAAGCATTAAAGAATCATAATCTTTGGGGTTTTCGCATCTTTTGGTTATTAACAATGGCTATGGGAAGTTACTTTCTCTACGGTCAAGCTGTAGAATGGAGCGGTCTAGAATTTGGTTTTACATCAGGTGTATTTGGTGGAATGTTTTACTTATTAACTGGTTTCCACGGATTACATGTTTTAACTGGTGTGATTTTACAACTTAACATGTTTTTTCGTTCCTTCATTCCCGGTAACTATGAAAAAGGTCATTACGGCGTAGATGCTACTTCATTATTTTGGCATTTTGTTGACGTAATTTGGATTGTTTTATTTGTACTCCTTTATTTATGGCAGTAAAAGAGTTAGGAGTTAGGAGTTAGGAGTTAGGAGTTAGGAGTTAATTGTTCATTGATAATTGTTCATTGATAATTGTTCATTGATAATTGATAATTGTTCATTGTTCATTGATAATTGTTCATTGATAATTGTTCATTGATAATTGTTCATTGATAATTGATAATTGTTCACATCCACATGGGAAAGGGATTAAGTCGATCTTCAGTCAGTGGTTTTTGCAACCATCCCATTTTCACCGGGACATCATAAAGTCTTCCAGGTGCTAATCTTTTCCACATATGACGCATTCCGGGAACGATTACTTTGGCAACTCTCAACCCAATATCAGCACGGGTTTGGTCTAAAACTAGCATTTCCATGCCGTTTTTCTCAACGATTTGTTGACAGAGCTTGATATCTTCGAGTAAATCGTCACTGGCAATTTGCGTATAATCACTACTCACTTTAACCGCGACTTGGCGATTGGGAACTAAGTAAGGTTTCCCTGCTAAAGTTGCAGTTTTCCACCAATCTATAGCTAATTTATCGGCAGATGGGGGATAGTTCGTACTTCCATCTGCTTTTGCAAACATAACGTTGGGTAAAATTTGGTTAACTTCAGTCAAGGCTCTACTAATAGCAATTTTGGCATCGAAATGAGCGCCATAACCTAAAACAATATCTTCTATTTTGCGTTCATCGCTTCTGCGACTAATGGCTGCAAAAACCGGAATATTCAAATCGCTGGTGATATCTAACACCCAAATTTCCCGATTCAAAGTTTGATAATATTCCTTGAGACTTTGAAAATAAGGGTCATCGAAACTATCTAAATCAACTTGGGGTTTTTCCAGGCAATTATACCACCATAAAGCAACAGCATCCCGTTCTACTAATTCCATAAACCCTTGTAGAATAGCTTCTTCAAGATTATTACCTGTGGCACAGCCATTGGAGTCAGCCCAACAGTCGGGTTCATAGGATGGACGATAGCCATAATAACAGTAAGAGGTAGGCAGATATTTGAATTCCTGGTGAGTTAAGGACCAAATTGGAGTCCAGGCAATAACTCTCTCTTCATCAAAGGGTTCGGGTATTCTTTGAAACCAGCCGGGAGAATCTGCATTCCATTGCTTGCGATCGCGATATTGCTGCTGACTAAAATTCATACAAGCATTGGGGTGGATTGCTTTGTCTCCCATTTTGTGGTATGAACCTTTTTCAGTAATTTCATCTCCTTGAAATACCCCAGAATATCGCTCGATAGCTTCGCAGAAACCGCTAGCCATTGCTTGAGCGTCAGTTCTACCTTTACCTGCACTCCTCCCTCCCAGATTTTGCTTTAAGCTGGCTAAATCATCGAAAACACTGAGAAAATGATGTTTGGCTATGTAGTTATGAGTTAATTGATTTCCTGGAATTTTAATCAGTTCTCGTACAATACCTGTTATGGGACTGATATGATGTTGATATTTCCTGAGAGTTTCTTGGGGTGAACAACTACGGTGTCCTCCATCTGCGGTAAAGGTTTTTTTGCGGTGTCCTAAAACAACGGGTAGAGGGTTGTTAGTTAACCTCTGAGCCATGTCTCCACAGCTTGAACATTGAGCACGTTTCACCAAACGATGATTTTCGGTTTTTAGCGCGATCGCATCGTAAGTGAGCAAATTATTTTCTAATCGTTTATTTTCCCCTTTGACAATCCACTTAAACACCTCCGTGGCTAACATTCCTAATCCTGTTTGTACTGTAGATTTCAAAAATCCCAAAGGAGGAGCTAATGGGGAAGAATTTTCTTTCTGTCTCTGAATAAAGCCTTCAATTGGTCTATTATCTCGCAAACGTTTCGCTAAACATTCCCAACAAGCAGTTGTGTGAGGATAAAATAAAGGGCCAATCCAAATTATGCTTCCCAATGGTTTAACCAGCATCCAGGGGGATTGGGATTTAAGAGCCTCTTTATTAAACTCCAATAGTTCCGGATTAAGGTAATCATCGGTTAAAACTACTGTTAAATCCCCAACCTCTGCTACTTGAATTTCTAGGGGTTCAAGTATGGCAATCAAGTCGGAAGCATCAATGGAACCGAAGCTTTTTACTGCTACTTTTGTCGATTGTAATCGTTGATAGGCTAAATCAGGATTGATGTTGAGATGATGGCAGAAAATTTCTACTTGTGATGGGAGAGAGTTATCTTGTTGAACAAGATAGCCCTTTTGTTGCATTTGTAATAAAGCATATTGAGCTTGAATACTGACATTGAGAACTTCTTGGAAAAAGCTACTAGCTTCAGGAACAGATGTTCGATATTGCAATAGCGACTGTTGAATTGTGTCAATAATTTTATCAATATTGCGTTCGCCATCAACTAAAGCAGCTATCTGACAAGAAAGGCGATCGCTTAAAGTCGTAGCTTCTCTCTCGGACAATAAAAATAGCTTGTCTGCTTCTATAGTTTCAACGGAGTAAGAGGGATTGAACTGTGGTTTGTCGAGCATTGTTTTAGTTTTTAGCTGATAATTATATTTGTATAGGAATCCGGTTTGATTTTTGGAAGGCGCAGCGTGGCGAAGCCATAATTATTTGCGTGGGTAGACAAGAGGCAAAAGGCAAGAGGCAAAAGGATTGTAGGATATTAGGGTGTACTGAGTTTTTTTCAATTTTCAATTAGGATTTCTATATATTTGTATATTTGTAGTCAGAAAAATTACTTGACCGACTAAAACTGAGAATTAATAATTAAACTAGCCCACAGATGCTATATAAATGCTGCTGCTCCTTTTTCGTAAAATACAAACGATACAATTCACAACTGGCGATCGCTTTAAATCCTGAGAGTTTAATCAACCCCATACTTCTTAATTTGTGAGCTACGATGGGATCTAAGGGAAGAGGTTCAGTGGCATTGAGAACCCGATGGAAAGCTTGTGCTAGCTCTGGTTGTGTTTCCAATGCTGCCCAATGACGCTGTAAGTGATTTGAATAAATTCCCGTAGCAGTGGGAGCAGTTTCTATGAGTTGTTTCATAGTTATATCCCCACTACTAAGATGATATATTGCTAAATGTACCAGTGCCGGATGTCCGCCAACCATTGCCATTAATTGTCTGGTTTCTTTGCCATCTTCCCAATAGAGTCCGTAGCGTTGGGCTAACTTCTGCACCTCAACAGCACTGAAACTATCTAAATGAATCGGTAAACCCACATTGAAAGGAGACTGATTAAGCTCAAGAGGAACGTAAATTTCCGTTGAGTGAATCACGAGTAAGCGAAGATTTTGCCATCGCGGCTCTCTTTTCGCTTCTTCGTACCAAGAGCGTAACAAAGATAAAAAATCCTTCGCTACTTGGGGATGCTCAAAAATCTGATTTACCTCATCCAGCGCTAGGATTAGAGGAGTATTAATTGACTTTAATATATACTTTTGCAAGTACAAAGTGCAGCTAATCTTACTTCCCAAATCTTCATCCCAATAGTCTTCGAGCATCGGTTGAAGCTGAAGCTGGCGAGCTATATTAGCGCAGAACCAACGCAAAAATTGATTAAAATTGCTCAAAATGGGCTGCTCGACCTGCTCTAGGTTCAAGCTAACAGTATTGTAGCCCAAGCGATTTCCATAGTCAATAATCCTCAGCATTAGTGAGGTTTTGCCCATTTCTCTGGGAGCTTTAATCCTTATTAGTGTCCCTGGTTTCTTGATTTCTTGATAAATTTGCTCTTCATAGGGAGAGCGATTGATGTAAAAAGGAGAGTCCAGGGGAACTGAACCACTGGGGTAGGAGGGGGAGGTATCCTGGTGATTAAAATTGACGGGAATTTCTGCCAAATTTTGTAAATTTCCGATCTCTGCTGTTGCTTGGGTAGTGCTATAAAACTCCAGTACCACCCGACAGTTTTTCTTGGTCACCCGCTGACCAATTACTTCGGAGAGTCGCTGATATAACTCTGGAGCAACGACATTGCTAAAGTATCCAGGACTATAACCAGCCTTGATAGCAATTTGGCTGTAAGTTTTATACTCCCAAATGCCATTTAGGATGAGAATTTCTGTAGCACTAAGGAGCCGTTTTTGGCTCTCAATTAGCTGCCGGTCAAGAATCTCAAGGAGACAATCAAGATGCATAGAGATTATAAGCTTACTTTACAATTGTTATTTATATTACATACTATATACCTGTTCGCAATTTATCTAGTTACTTAGTCACAATTGTTAATTATTTTGAATA